>CAZORZ010000011.1:0-13199 GCA_964582255.1 uncultured Gammaproteobacteria bacterium
TGCGCACCAGCTAAGGGCTTAAGTTTTTGTTTAAAGTATTGGTGAGATTGATCCAGTAATTGTTGCACATCTAATACGTGCTGTAGTGCTGGACTGATGTTGCTTTGCTTTTTTTTATTGGCCTTAAAGCGATTTGAATTTTGCTGCATATTAATGGTGCGTAATTGCTCGCCTAATAGAGCACCAGGGTTTTGACCGAGTACAACACCATCAACAACTCTAGAGTTTACATTTGGGTCATTGGGTAACACTGAATTTAACCAGCCATTTTGCAATATTTCATTACTGTCTGAAGCCGAGTCCCAGATTTCTATAGAGCGAAAATGAGAGCGATTTGGCTGAGGATAGCCAACGCCCATGACCACTGCGCAATCTTTATTGTTCCAAGTATTTAGTAAGGGCTTTAAAGAAGGGTGGAGCGCTAAGGATTCAGTGAGTTGAACCACTTGGTCTGGTTTAATGCCAATGTTGGGGCGTAATTTATAATATTCAGCATCTGCGTAAGGAATCAGGGTGTTAAGCCCATCGTTGCCACCTTTAAACTCAACTAAGATTAATGTTTTTTGCGATGTTGCCTGTCGAGCTAAAAGTTGCTGAGGAGTTAAAGAAGCCGCGCAAAAAGTGGAACCTGCGATTTTAATAAAGTCACGTCTTTTCATGTTATTTAACCTGATAGGCAGGGTCGAGAATTTGACTTCTGAGGCTGCTATTTTTTGATTGAGATGTGATCAACAATTGTGGCGTATTTTGCATTGAATCCATGTTGATCATTCCTTTCATTTTTTGCTCTCGTAAAAAACGACTCAGCATATTTTTGCGAATAAGGAATGTGTGGGTATTGATCCAGTGTTTTCCTCCTGGCCAGCCTTTAACATTGGGTGGATTGAGGATGTCTTGCCCCATTTTTTTACTGGCCTTAGCTAATAAGGTAGGGTCGGCGGCGGGTAAGTTTAAAGAGCGAAAAGTGCCCACGATTAAATCAATGGGTGATTTAATCAGCGAGCCTGTGCCCTGTTGCTGTTTGAAGGCATCAGACAGAAATAAAGCCCTTAACCAAGGTTTAATGTCATAATTGTTATTTCTTAAGATTAGTGCTAAATGTTGAATGGTTTTAGCGTCAATATCATCATGGCTGATAAAATGTTTATACAATTTAGTGCTTAAATAAAGTGCAGTTTGTGGCTGCTCTAATAATAAGTTTAAGACTTCTTCACCAGCCTTTACATTACGTTCATTAATGGTTTGGCCCAATAAAGTAATGCTTTTGCTGTCATGCAGTTTTTGTCTGAATAGAAAGTTGCCGGTTTTGCGGTTTACCGACCAGCCGGTAAAGGCAATTGCTGCTTGTTTGATGTCATTTTCGCTATAGTTTCCCTCACCTACAGTCAATAATTCCATTACTTCTCGAGCGAAATTTTCGTTTGGGCTGCCTTTGCGGTTTTTAGAGTTATCCAAATAAAGCACCATCGCCGGATCTTTGGCAGCCGCGTGAAGCAATGTTGAGAAATTCCCCAAGGCATGTCGCCTTAAAAGGACGTTTTGCTGATACATAAGCGGCACAGACCTTACTTTTTGTGCCGATGAAGTGAAATGATTATGCCAAAATAAAGTCATGGATTCAGTCAAGGGCGAATCAGTGACTATCATTTCATTAATCCACCAGCCTTTTAAAGAATCCATTTGTCTTCGATGCTGTTGGTTACGTTGTTTTTTTTCTGCCCTAGATAGACTTTTGTACCGCTTTTTTTGGTTATAACTGACAAAATTTGGAGAGATTGATATTGCTTTGTTACGTGTTTTAGACAACAAAAAATCGACAGCTAAGGGGTAAGGTAAAGGTTGTATCTGTTTTAATAGCAAAGCATCACTGGAAAACCCAGAGCGATATAGTAAATGCTGAGCTAAGCTATTTTCAGTGGCAAAAGCGTGCTGTGAAAAGATTAATAAAATAATGAAATGAAGTAGATGTTTCATGAGAGTAACAATTTAGTGATCTATAAAACTATAACTCATTGCGAATAAAAATCAGTTTTAGTTAAGAGCTTATTTAATGGTTCCTTAAGATTATTTAATTTTGGCCGATAATAGTACTAATGATTAAATATATTTTTCTAGTGATAATGTTTCTATGTTCGTCAGCAACGAGCGTGAGTGCGGCCGAATTGTTTGGCGTAAAACTAATCTCTGCAACGAAGTCTACGCTCCGTCAAGCGGCTAATATGGCTGGAGCTAGGCTTAAGAGACAAGCCGGTGAGTTTGATTTTTATGATGAATATTATAGTGCTGATATATTAAAAAATAGCGATAAATTATTCTTTGGCTTTTCAAAAAAAACCGAGAAATTTGCATTTGCTGAGTATGAATTTAAAGGCCTAAGGCAAGATGAGATGTTGCGGAGATTGGTCAATAAATACGGCCCGTCACAAAAATTGAAGCAAGTATTTATCTCAGACACTATTCATCGTTGGGTGATCGATGGGGTTGAAATTAGCTATTATAAAGATTGGGCTAATTATAAAACACGTGTTACCTACATAGTCCCTGAGTTGTTGGCAGAATTAAAAATAGCCAAGAAAAGAGTGGGAGCGGCTATTGCACGTGGCAAATTAAACAAACAGACCAATGTTTTTTAGAAGTTAAAAAAACTTTATACCGTTTGTCGAATTTTTACCACCGTTTAGCGGGCTATGGGCTTATATGAATTAGTTATATTGTTGAAAGTGCTATATTAATGGTGTCGAATTTTTTTTTAGGGAAGTGCTATGGATATTTCATCTTCATCATCAAATGCTTTTACTGGCGGGTCTCCAATCGCTACTGCAGTTGCTGGTTTACAAGAGCAAAACCAGCGCTTTGAAAAAAATGTGGTAGAAGTCGCTTCGTCATCAAGCTCATCAAGCCGTGATACTAGCTCTCAAGATAAAGCATTAGTTGAACAGCAAGAAATTATTAATAATACTCGAGCTAATGCCCAAGCATTGCAGGCCTCTAGTAACGCTATTGGCAGCATCATAGATATCGAAGTTTAAGGTGATGCAGTATGTCGGCTATTTCTCTATCATCGCCATTAAATTTACCTGTTAGCACAGCGCAATTTGTTTCGCGACTTGATGCCAATCATAATTTAGAAGAACAGGGCGGCAGCCTTTCGTCTAACACTCAAGTAAAAGAATCCAATCCCTCCCCAGATTTAGCCGCTCAGCGGGAATTACAGTTCTTAAAAATCCGCGATAGAGAAGTTAAAGCACATGAATTAGCTCATGCTAGTGTAGGCGGTCGTTTTGCGTCGGGTGCTAATTTTAGTTATCAAAAAGGCAGTGATGGTGTGCTGTATGCTGTTGCGGGTGAAGTGGCTATTGATACAGGTGTTGTTTCTGGGAATCCACAGGCGACCCTAGAAAAAGCATTGGTCATTCAGCGCGCAGCCTTAGCTCCTGCTAATCCATCTTCGCAAGATAGGGCAATCGCGGCTGCAGCCACTGCAATGGCACAACAAGCACGAGTTGACATTATCACATTAAATGACGTCGAAAATATGCAAGAGTCAAAACAAGAAGATGCGGGTTCACCGTCATTGGATGTTTTCGCATAGTTACTTTTTGTAGGATAATACCCCCCCCCTTTTTTCTTTCTTTCTTTCTTGGTGGTATCGCCTAAAAAAAGCTAAAGAAATTCTATTGCATGCCGTTGACTAGTCTACACTTCTTAATCAATCATCAATTAAATTTAACGGATATCGTGTATGAGTTTATTAATTAAACATAAAATTTGGGGCGGATTTACGGTCATAATTTGTCTAATGCTCGTTATTACCGGCGTATCAATATTAAATTTAAGCAATACAGATAAAACAGTTAATTCAGTGGTGATTGATTCGCAGCCTATCTTGACTGCAGCGCAAAACTTTTCAACACATATCAGTAAAGCACACACGGCTATTGGCGATTTTTTGATCACCAAAATCGACAAAAAGCGTCAAGCTTTTCAGAACGAAATGTATGAGGCGAGCGAAAACTTAAAAATAATGTCTGAGCTACCGATTGTGGCAAGAACGCCCGATTTTCAGGAACATGTAGTTAGTTTTAGGCAAGCGATCAGTGAATATGAGCCTTATGGAGAAGAAATTTTTAAATTGTCTCAAGATAGGGCAAAAAATAGACCTGCTTGGGCGTTTGCAACGGGTAAAATTAATCCTTTGGCGACTGATTTTTTAAGTTTGGTGGGTCAAATGATCTTGTCTGAAAATGAAAATGAAGATGAGGAGAATGCAGATCGGGTAGAATGGTTAAACCACATGCACGAAGTGCGTTATAACATGGTTAAGTTGATGTCAGATATTCGAATGTATATGCAAACACCTGAACCGTTTATATTGCAAAATATGCTTAGCCAAGCGGAAAGCATGGGTTCCATTACGCATAAGATGAGCAATGAATTATTTGTTGACTTATATACCTTTGAGCAAGAGGAGGGTGTGCCGATGGCGATAGATATGATTAAAACATATCGTTCTCATATCGATCATTTAATTGAATTAAATAGTTCCGCAAAACGGAGCTTAGATATATATTTATATACGGAAAAAATGACACCCGTAGAAGTGAATTTGCAGGATGAATTAGATGAATTAATTGGTTATTTATTAGCAGAAAACCAACAAAAGAGCGGCGATTTAATTCATCAAGTGCATTTAGCTAAATCAATTCAGTTTGTACTTGCAGCGGTTGCTCTGGTCATTGGTGCTATCGTGGCTTTTGTTATGGGGCGAGTAGTGACGACTCCCTTGGTTAAAACAGTCGCAGCACTGCAGAGCCTGGCGCAAGGGGAAGGTGATTTAACTCAGCGCTTAGGCGTTAAGGGTAAGGATGAAATTGCACAGTTGTCACAGGCATTTAATGAGTTTGCGCAAAAAGTACAGTCACTGGTATCCGATGTGTCTGATAATGCAATGCAATTAGTGCAATCGGCCTCACAAATGGATGCCTCTGCTAATAGCACACAGTCGGATATTTTGAATCAAAATGGGAAAATTGAGCAGGTTGCTCAAGCTATTGAGGTAATGGATTTAAAGATTCAAGATGTGGTTAGTCATACCAATTCTGCTGCAAACTTAGCAGAAGAGGCAAATAATAATGCTGCTGAAGGTCAGCAAGTGGTTAACCAGTCAGTCGTTTCAAGTCAGCAATTAGCGCAAAATGTAGACAGGGCTTCCCAGGTTATTAATGAGCTTGAGAGTGATGTGGATGCTATCGGAGGTGTGCTTGATGTCATTAGAGGGATTGCAGAACAAACTAATTTACTGGCGTTAAATGCGGCTATAGAAGCAGCAAGAGCAGGTGATCAAGGGCGTGGATTTGCTGTAGTAGCTGACGAGGTGAGGACTTTGGCATCACGCACAGGTCAGTCGACAGATGAAATTCAAAAAATGATTGAGCGCTTACAAAATGGATCACGACAAGCGGTTCAAGTTATGCAGCAAGGTAAAAGTAAGGCTGATGAGGGTTTAGGGTTGGCTACTCAGGCAGGTGAATCACTGGACAGCATTTCTTTAACGATACAAAGCATGTTAGAAATGAACCGCGAGATAGCGAGTGGCACAGAGCAACAGGGGCAAAGTGCAAACAAAGTATCGCAAAACATTATTTCTATTAAGGGTATATCAAATCAAACTGAACTCAGTGCAAAAACAATGGCATCTGCCAGTAACGATGTGATGCAATTAGCACAGCAGTTACAGGGCTTGTTGGGACAGTTTAAAATTTAGTCTAAATTGAGGGGCTTAATAAGGGTTTCTTGATAAGTAAATGCTAATAAAGCAGCAAGATTTATCATTAAAAACCCTATATAATCCCTAAATAGGTGATTTTTATAAGAAAAGTCATCAGTTTCGCCATGAAAATTAAATTTTAAGTATAGGAATTATCAATGCCAGAAGCGAGATCAGTCCCGCGTCGCCCAGCCTGCCTGATTATAATGGATGGTTTTGGGCTTAACCCCAGTAAAGTCAATAATGCAGTAATCGAAGCAAATACTCCCAATTTAGATCGTTATTTCTCTAGTTATCCACACACAGCATTAGAAGCATCAGGCGTCGGTGTTGGCCTTCCCGTAGGTCAAATGGGTAATTCTGAAGTTGGTCATATGACTATTGGTTGTGGCTCGATTGTAAAGCAAGACTTAATTCGCATTAATGATTCTATAGCGGATGAAAGCTTTTTTAGTAATGCTGCGTTTGTTGCGGCAGTTAAAAATGCGCGACAGTTAGACCGTCCTTTACATTTAATTGGCTTGGTTTCTGATGGTGGCGTGCATAGCCATGTGAATCATTTACTGGCATTAATCGATCTATGCTCACGTTATGATGTTAAACCGCAAGTACATTTTATTACCGATGGACGTGATTCCGCACCCAAAGCGGCGTTAAAATATCTGCCTGATATTGAATTAGCACTAGCCGAAGCAGGTGGTTTTATTGGCACAATTGCTGGTCGTTATTATGCTTTGGATAGAGACCGCCGTTGGGATCGCACCAAATTATCATGGGATGCTTATGTTTTAGGCGAAGGCAAGCATTCAGAAAATGCGTCGTTAGCGATACATGATGCCTATTCAGAAGGGGTCACTGACGAATTTATTTTGCCAACGGTATTGCCTGATTTTCAACCCATTGAAAAAGGAGATGAGCTTATCTTCTTTAATTATAGAAATGACCGTTCGCGACAAATGGCGGCAGCATTAGGCCATAGTCGATTCACCAGTTTTGACCGTCCTGAGAGTTATGAGCCAATTACAGTAACCTGTATGACGCAGTACGACCCAGAGTTCTTGTCACCTATTGCGTTTCCACCAGAAAGGCCTAGTGTGACATTAGGTAGTATCGTAAGCCAAGCAGGATATCAGCAATTACATTGTGCCGAAACGGAAAAATATCCTCATGTTACCTTCTTCTTTAATGGTGGTCGTGAGCATCATTTTCCCGGTGAAGAACGAAAAATGATTCCATCGCCTGATGTGTCTACTTACGATTTAATGCCAGAGATGAATGCCAAAGAAGTGGCTGATGCGATGATTGAATCGTTAAAAAGTCATCAATATGGCTTTTTAGTGGTTAACTTTGCCAATGGTGACATGGTTGGTCATACAGCGGTGCGTGAAGCAGTGCTTAAAGCGGTAGAAACCTTAGATACTGAAGTAGGTCGCGTTTTAGATTGCTGTGTTGAAGAAGGTTATTCGGTCGTGCTTACCGCCGACCATGGAAACTGCGATGAAATGGTAGACCCTGTAACCGGTGAGCCGCATACCCAGCACACGACTTACCCTGTGCCTTGTTTAGTTATAGACAAAGTGCCATGGAAATTATCAACAGGTGAAAATTTATCGGCAGTTGCTCCTACTTTGTTGCAAATGATGGGTATAAAGCAGCCAGAAGAGATGAAAGGTCAGTCATTAATGCTTGAGAAATACTCAAAATAAACTTGAAGCATATACCCACCAAAGGGCTGCTAAAAAGAGTGAAGGACAAGCAGGTGGGTTTTAAGTAATAGTTTACAAGCTTTTATTTCTTATTGGCGGCACGATTACGTTGAGCAATTAAAAGCATCGCTTTAGAGGTAAGCCCAACGGCCTGTTTGAATAGTGTAAAGGCAGTTTTATCCAAAGACTCGGCTTGGCCGTATTTGTCACAAAAGACAATGCCTAATGGTTTTTCCCCACTAAATAATGACATCATAAAAAAATCATCACTCAATGTGCAACTTTTAAACAAGCCAGGTAGCATTTGATCGTATTTTCTAAAATTATCCGGATTAATCCAAATAGCCTGAGGTTTTTCTAATAAAATCTTGATCAAGCCAGAGTTTTCTCGTTTAGTTGTAAATTTCAGTAATGGAGAATCATCGGCTAACCCACTGTGTAAACGAGTGTTTATTATTGATCGATCTTGATTGATTAAAAATAAGGCGTTGCGACCCATGTTTAAATGTTTGTGGCAGCCAGTTAATAAAGCATTTAACTGTGCAGCTTGGCTGGTTTGTTTGTGTTGCGCCTTCGCTTTTAATTCGCTAAGTAAAGGATTTACTTTTAAGTTAGGCGGTGCTTTGGGTAATTCAGCTATTTTTTCTTTGACAGGCTTTTCAATGGTTTTTATCACTGGTTTTGGCTGTTCTTTGGTATTAAGCACGACAGGCTTAAAAGAGGCTCTGTGCTGTATTAAATTTGCAGCAGAGTGAAATTTAACCTTATACGGAAGCTCTTGGGCAGCCTTTACACTGGTAATGTGTGCCCATGTGGTTATTATATCCAGTGAAATTTGGCATAAGTCAGCCGCTTTAATAAGACAATCATTGGTTTTATTGTGGTACCAGCTTAAATCGGCTTGATGAACCAGCTCAGAAGCAATCTTGATGCCTTGAGTTCTAATGCCTGCAATTTCGGTTAGATTATGAGCCTCTTTAACCAGCTCAGGTAAGTGCAAATGATCACATAATGCCAGTGCTAATTGATTGAGGCTGAATCCCCAAATATCGCTGCAATTTTTTTCGGGATTATAGTCAGATAAGTTTTTTAAGCGATAAGATACGTACAATTCATGGTCAAATAAGCATAAAGAATATTCAGCGATATCAAATAATTTGCTGGCGATACCAATCTCTTTAATACCTTGGCTCTGTCTTTTCTCAGCCCACAGTTTAGCGTGTTTGGCAGCATGTTGTGCTCTTGCAACCAGTTGCAGATAATCATCAACACAATCGAAGCTGGTTCTTACGTCATCTAGTGTGGTCATATTATCAATAAAATGGATAATGCCGGCATCACCCATGAGTGAAAGAGCGCTTTGAACGGACTCAAGATAGTCGCGTTTAGTCGCTTTGCGTTTCGAATTAATTAAATTAAACAGTTGTGAGCTTAAACCAGGGTCAGAAGAGATAATTTGACTGAGTGGTGTTTTTTCAAAATTTGCTTGTCGCACTGCTTTTTTGGCAAGATTGGCATAATGCGGTATGGCGGGGATGACTTGAAGATTACTTTTAATCCAAGAATTGAGTGCAGCTGAAGACATGTAATTTCGGTTACAAAGCTCTATTCGTCGTCATTAAAACGGGCAGCACCCAGAGATTTTAATTGTTGACCATGAATGTGTTTAATCAGTATTTCACGATCTGCTTCATGAATGTGTTCGAAATCAATAGTTAATAGATATTGGAAATCAGCCGCTTTTTCACAACTGATGACTTTAGCAAAAACAACAATACGCTGTTTTTGCGGTAATAATTGAAGATTAAGTTCGACAACCTCACCGCTAGAAATGGCTTCACTGGATAAAAAGGAGATGCCTTGAGCGCTAATGTTGACTTTATTTTCTTGCTCTTTTGTTAAGCCGTGCTCAGGCAAAATTGACTCAGAAAGCAAATCAACCTGATTTTGCAATACCTTTATATAGCGAGCAATGGTGGGATATTGTTTTTCCATGAGGGCTAAATCGGCGGCATGTTGGTCTAGCTGATGATTAAACTCGTTACGCAGTGAAAATTCATGTTGGTTGCTCCAAAAATTTTCTAATTTATCATTAAGTTCATCGGCAGGGATGGTTTTTGCTTCAAGTGCAACAGTATCATCAATGCGGAAAAATCGTCGACGCTCTTTATCAGACATAGGCTTCATTATTCTCTATTGCTCGAATTGGGGTTCATCAATGAATTCGACGCTGTCGGACGGCGACTCTATATTTATAGCGTGTCGATTACCATGTAAAACGCTGATTTCAACACGACGGTTTTGAGCTCTATTTTGCCAGCTATCATTGGGCACAAGAGGTTCATTGTCGGAGAAGGCTCTAATTTCCATGCGTTCTGGATCGACATCACCCTTTTGAATGAAATTTAATACCACACTGGCCGCTCTGGCCGCAGATAGATCCCAATTTGAAGGGAATCTTGGTGTTTCGATGGGGATATCATCAGTGTGGCCAGAAATAACAAAATGGCCATCACGGGCATTCAACACATCAGCAATCAATTTTAAAATAGGTTCAAAGTCTTTTCTAATAACAGCCCTGCCAGAAGAGAATGAGCCTTTTTCTCGAATACGAATGAGAACTCGGTCACTAAACGATTCAACTTCGAGTAGACCATCACCTATGGCCGAAGCGAGCTCAACGCGTAACTCATCCGCTTCTTCCTTAGCCATTTGTTGCGCTTGTGCTGCTGCAATAGCTTCTGCATTAGCAGCCGACATACTTTCACCATTTTCTGACGAGTCAGTTTTTTGATCTGTGTCGGAAAAGTCTAAATTCACCTTGGTATCATCAGTAGAGTTTTCGCGCATGATTTCTAACACAGTTACCTCAGTGGGCTTACCTGGGCTATATTTTTTCGCAATAACACTGGTGCCTTTGGGGATCTCTGTTGCAGCAACATCACGCTGCACACCAAAAGCATGTTTCATAGCACCAGCAACTTGTTTATATTTTAAAACGTCCATTTCTGCAAAAGAGAGCAACAGCACAAAAAAGCACATGAGTAAGGACATTAAGTCGGCAAAAGTCGCCAACCACGGGGGCAGCCCTTCTGGGCATTTGGGGCATTCGCAATCTTGACTCATGAGTTACTCAATCTGTTCATAGTCTGGGGTTTATTCCTCTTCAGGGCGTTTGCCCTCAGAAATAAATGAGTTAAGAAGTTGCTGCATAACACGAGGATTGGTGCCTTCTTGAATGGCAGAAATAGATTCTAAAATTAGATTTTTATTGCGTTTTTCGTTAGCCGCGATGAGTGTTAGTTTTTCAGAAAGTGGACCGGCAAAGGCATTCGCAATGACTGCACCATAGAGTGTGGTTAACAGCGCAACAGCCATTGCAGGGCCAATAGATGCAGGATCACTCATATTTGCCAACATTTGTACCAAACCAATTAAGGTGCCGATCATGCCCATGGCAGGCGCATAAATGGACATAGCTTTAAACATATCCGCACCCCTTTCGTGACGGTCAATGCCTTGATTAATTTCTTGTGAGAGGAGTTTTTCGACAATTTCAGGTGAGTGACCATCAATGCATAAACCAATGCCTTTTTCTAAAAAAGGATCGCTAATGTCTCTACCTTCAAGAGCTAGTATGCCTTCTTTGCGTGCGACATTCGCAAGTTCGACAGCTTCCTCAATTAAATTGGCAGGGTCTTCAGCTTTATTAAATAAGGCTTTCATGCCCACTTTGAATGAGCCGAGAAAGTCGGCCAAGGTGATGCGCATAAGGGTAACGCCCAGTGTGCCACCGACAACGATTAAAAGGCTAGGGGTGTTAACAAACAGTATAAATGGGCCACCCGTAGCAATAGCGGCATAAATAATACCAAATGCCGAAATGATGCCAACTATAAATGCTATATCCAATGTGTTCTCCTGACCGCAGTTTTATAACTGCATTTATAAACTGCAGTAAGTGTAGTTAATTATAGTAATATTTAAACACTATATTGCTCTTTTTAGACAAAAATCATATTTTTTTATGATGCTCTTAGAATAGACAGGTATTAAAGGGGGTTAAAAGTTTAATTTTTTTACTATTTTCCCTTTGAATTATTGAAACAAAGCTATACTTGTTTCAATAATTCATTCGCCTTTATTAAAAATATAAAACATGTCATTTGTTCTTTATACGGATTTAAACTGCCCTTACTGCTATGCGTTTCATCAATATTTTGATGATATGCAAGATGAGGTTGTCTTTGAGTGGCGCTTAATACAGCACGCCCCTACCTTAAGCCGAGAGTCGTTTATGCGTGAAGATTATATTGAGCTGGTGAATGAGGTGGCAGATGTAAAACAAAAAACAGATGCTCTCATCATTAACACACCTGAATACCGCTCAAACAGTTATTTGGCGACACTAGCAGTGTTTTTTTATGCTAAAAATGACCCTAAAAAACAATGGGCATTGATTAAGCAATTTTATCAGGCACTTTGGCTTGATGGTCTAGATATTTCTTTGCCTTCAGTCATTGAGCAGATAATAGGTGAGCCCTTTGATGCTGAGTTGGCAGAAAAAGAAGTCGGTTCTGCTTTAACTGTTTGGCAGGTTAATTGGGAAAACGGAGGTTTTGCGGGCTATATTCCCAGCATTCAGTCATTAGATCAGCGTATTTTATTGGGTTATCCACCCATTGAGCAACTCAAAGCTTTTTTGTTTGATGGTGATGTTCAATTCAGTCAGCAACACTTTTCAGCCTGTATTTCAGCGCCAAAATTTAATATCTTCATTTTAGTGGATGAAGGGCTTACCGAACACAGCTTGCCTTCTTCATTGCTGAGTTTCTGTCAATTTATAACGATAACTTATGAGCAGTTTGTAAGTCTCAATGCATCCCATGAAAAAAAACCAGACTGCATTGTTATCAGTGGAAAGGGCAACGCAAAGGCTCAGCTATTATCGTTGAAAAAAAATCAGTTTAGCCGTCACGCAGCTATTATTGTTTTGGCAGATAAATTAGCAGATGATGACTTGATAGTGTTATATAAAGCAGGGGTTTCTGACTGCTTAAGTGAATCGACGTCCGAGGTTATCTTGGCGCATAAAATTACAACTCAATTACGCCTTAAGCGCTCGTTTGATTTGTTAGAAAGTAGCTCTAGATTAGATGCCTTAACTGAATTGAAAAACAGAGGGGTGTTTGACCACGATTTATCTATTGAGTGGAATCGTTGCCTAAGATCGAAATCTTCATTGACTGTTTTAATGATTGATATAGATGATTTCAAAGCATATAACGACTATTATGGGCATGATTTTGGCGATAAGGCCTTAATTCGAGTCGGGCAGATTTTAAGTGCTTGTGTCAGCCGAAAAACAGATGCTATTTACCGTTATGGGGGTGAGGAGTTTGTCGCAATACTATCAGAAACTGATATTTTAGGCGCAAAGGTACTCGCCGAGTTAATTTTGAAGCAGATGCAACTTCACTGCATAAAACATGCAAAGTCAAAAGTTGATTCTTTTATGACAGTGAGCATTGGTATTGCCAGTGAGATTCCACAAAATGGATTAACCAAAGAAGGTTTGTTTATTCAAGCCGATAAGGCTTTATACCGAGCGAAAAGTCAGGGTAAAAATAGCTTTGAATTATTCCGCGCTTAAGTTTAAGTTGAAAATATATTCATCGTGCTGATTAATTAGCTTATTGCATCGTAACCATTGTTGAGCGTCTGTT
>CAZORZ010000012.1:0-12921 GCA_964582255.1 uncultured Gammaproteobacteria bacterium
TTTTAGATGGCTGTGATTTAACCATTGTCGAAATCAAAATTGATGGCAAAATATTGCTTAACGACCAGTATCAATACGACGGGGCACTGCTGACTATAGATGATGTTACGGATAATTTTGTATTTGAAAGTACGGTAATTATAGATCCCGGGGCAAATACTCGCTTCGAAGGATTGTATGTATCCAGTGGTAACTTTTGCACACAATGTGAAGCTCAGGGTTTTAGGCATATTACCTTTTATCTTGATCGCCCAGATGTGATGTCTATTTTTACAACAACGGTCACAGCGAATAAAGAATTATATCCAGTGATGTTATCAAACGGACATAGAGTTGAATATTCTACAACTGACACTCAGCACACCGCTGTTTGGCAAGACCCTCATCGTAAACCAGCTTATTTATTTGCTTTAGTATCTGGTGACTTAGCCTGTGTAAAAGGCGAATTTATTACTCGTTCTGGGCGTAAGGTTGATCTTGAGTTTTTTACTGAAGAGCATAATAAGAACCTATGTGGTCACGCATTAGTCTCATTGCAAAAAGCAATGAAATGGGACGAAGATAGTTTCGGTTTAGAATATGATCTTGATCTTTATATGGTGGTCGCAGTTGATGACTTTAATATGGGGGCTATGGAGAACAAAGGCTTAAATGTGTTTAACACTAAGTATGTGTTAGCTAGTCAACAAACAGCAACAGATCAAGATTATCTCGGTATTGAGGGCGTGATAGGGCATGAATACTTTCACAATTGGACGGGTAATAGAGTCACTTGCCGTGACTGGTTTCAGCTAAGTTTAAAAGAAGGTTTAACCGTTTTTAGAGATCAAGAGTTTAGCTCAGACCTTAACTCACGTGGCATCCAACGTATTAATGATGTGTGTGTATTACGCACCCATCAATTTGCCGAAGATGCTAGCCCAATGGCTCATCCAGTACGTCCAGCGGCATATCAACAAATCAATAATTTTTACACCTCCACGGTATATAATAAAGGCGCAGAAGTTGTTCGTATGTATCAATGTATCATCACTGATGAAACCTTTAAAAAAGGCATAGATTTATATTTTGAACGATTTGACGGCCAAGCCGTGACCACAGATGATTTTCGCCAAGTGATGCAAGATGTGTCAGGTGTTAATTTAGACCAGTTTCAATTGTGGTATGAACAGTCAGGCACACCCATTGTTGAAATTGCACGTCAGTATAATGAGAAAAGCAATTCACTATCTGTGACTTTCAACCAAATTCCTGGTAAAACCAAAGATCAAATGAATAAGGCATTTCATATTCCAATACGATTTTCTTTGTTATCAGCTCAGGGTGAAGTTTTAAACTTAGCTGAAAATGAAACAGAAGTGATATTGAATTTGACTGAGTTAAGCCAAACATTTCAATTTGATAATATACCAGCTGATGCAATTCCATCCGCATTTAGAGCCTTTTCAGCACCGGTAAAAGTGGTCAATGATTTATCGACCGCAGAAAAACTAAGCTTAATGGAGTTTGATACCGATGCCTTTAATCGCTGGGATGCAGGACAACAAATCGCCTGTGACATTATCTTGCAACTTATGCAAGATGGCAGCAGCGCATTAATAGATAATTATATTAATGCGTTAGATGGATTATTGAACAACGATTCAATTGATCCTGCCTTGTGTGCCGAATTATTGCAGTTACCAGCAGCCAAATATATTGCTGAATTAGCCGATAAAATTGACCCTCATGCTATTCATAAAGCACGACAAAAATTAAAGAAACTAATAGCCCAGCGACTTTCAAGTGCTTTCTTAGGGCGTTATGAAGCGAGTAAAAATAGTTCTGATAAGTTTGAAATAACACCTCAAGCGATGGGTTTAAGATCGTTAAATAATGCCTGTTTACAATACATAGCCTTAAACTCATCTGATGAAACGTCTATTTTGTGTGCTGAGCATTACTGGCAAGCCAATAATATGACTGACCGAATGGGCGTTTTAAGTGCGCTGAAAGACTCAGCTACGGATTTAAAAAATCAGCTCTATACAGATTTTTACAATCGATTTGAAGATGATAATCTGGTGATCGACAAATGGTTTAGCTTACAAGCTGTTGCGGTATCAACAAATGGTCTGGATGCCATAAAAATACTGATCGACCACCCAGCATTTACCTTGAGTAATCCGAATAGAGCGCGATCATTAATAAGTGCTTTTGCTCATTCAGGCACGGTAGTGTTTCATCAATTAGACGGTTCGGGTTACCAATTAATATCGAAACAGTTAATAGCCTTAGACGCGTTAAATCCTCAAGTAGGAGCGCGCTTAGCAGGTGCATTTATTCATTGGAATAAAATGGTCGAGCCTTTGCGTACAAAGTTGAAAAGCTGTATTGAACAAATTTTAGAAGAAGACTCTTTGTCTGGTGATGTTAGAGAAATTTTACAATCTTCAATGAATTAATGGATGATTATGCACATTATTTTGTTATCCCAGGTTTATTACATTTAACTGAATTAGATTGGGAAGTAATAAATGCAGATGAATTTCCTCATTTAAATCAATTTTTTAATGCATCTAAGCAAATTGCAACAGAGCAAAAAAACTTAGATGCTGTCATTGTGAAAC
The DNA here is from genome assembly GCA_964582255.1 of uncultured Gammaproteobacteria bacterium. Lineage (GTDB taxonomy): Bacteria > Pseudomonadota > Gammaproteobacteria > CAYZQE01. The sequence goes on from CAZORZ010000012.1 coordinate 2,610, forward strand.
AATTAAGATTTGACTCATTCACTGTTCCTCTCGCACAGCATTTTTCATCGACAAAAAATACACTAATCGCAACACCAATTAGTCTAAAAACAGATATTAACAGTACGTGGATACAGCCGAGTCGATCATCGGCAAATATTAAGATTATTATCAGCGATATGATTGACTTTTTTGATGGTGATATTGAGCTGCTGATGGAGATTGATAATCATTTTATAATTGATTTTAAACACTGCGATGTGCTGACTAACTTACCGCATTATTTATCTGTTTTAGGTAAAAAATTAGATGCTTATCAGTCATCCATTCGTGAGTATTTAACATGGTTTAAACTGGTCAATGAAATACAAATGTTTATTCATGGTCATCCCCTGAATAAAGATGATGCTGGCCAGCAAATATTTAATAGCCTATGGTTTTGGGGCGGAGCTAGTTTAGCTGACATCAGTATCAATAAAACCGTCAATTGTGATGACGAACTAATGCAGCAGGCACTCGGGAATCATTGTTCAATAAATACGAATAGCCTTATTATAAAAACTGATTTACTAAAATTTCTAAAATTAAATATACAGCTGTCTATACATTCATTTTTTAGCCAACTTGAACAAGAATTTAGTTGCTTAAACTTAAAACATATCTGTATTGATACCACCGAGGGTAAGGTGTTTGTTTATGATCGGTTATCGGGTTTAAAATTTTGGCAAAGCAAACAGCCTTTGGGTGACATTATGATGCCAAGTCATGACAATTTATGAGCACACAATTCAGAGTTAGGTCTGTAAGCACTATAGACGATAACAAAGATTTAAGTCCTCTATTAGAGCGTCTTTATGGTGCTAGAGGGATCGAATCAGTTAATCAATTAGATTACAGTTTAAAGCAGCTACTAAATCCCAAAGATATATACGGGCTCAGCGATTGCGCGGTGTTTATCGCTGAAAAAATAATAAATCAATCTAAAATATTAATTGTTGGCGATTATGATGCTGATGGGGCTACCAGCACTGCGTTGTTGGTTAAGGGTCTAAGCTTATTGGGTTTAAAACAGATTGATTATGTCTTACCAGACCGCATGACAGAAGGTTATGGTCTATCCGAAGGGCTGGTAAATCGTGTACTCAAGCTTAACCCTGACATCATTATTACTGTTGATACTGGCATATCAAGCTTAGAAGGTGTGAAGCGATTACGTGAAGCCGATATAGACGTTGTGGTTACCGATCATCATTTACCAGCTGAATCATTACCTGATGCGAATTTTATTGTAAATCCCAATGCTTATAATAAACAGATATCACCAAAAGGGCGTTGCTTAGCAGGTGTAGGCGTTGCCTTTTATTTATTATTGGCCATACGTTCAGAACTAAGGCATAAAAATCATTTTAGTGATGCAAAGACAGAGCCAAATTTAGCAACATTATTAGACTATGTTGCGTTAGGCACAGTAGCTGATCTAGTGCCTTTAGACCATTTAAACCGTGTTTTAGTCTCTCAAGGTTTAAGCCTTATTCAGCAAGATCGTTGTTGTGAGGGTATTAAGCAATTATTTTTAGTCAGCAGTAAAAATCAAAACACTGCAAATCATCAAGATTTAGGCTTTGCTATTGGCCCTAGAATAAACGCAGCAGGGCGCATTGATAATATGGCTCTAGGGGTGCAGTGTTTATTATCTTCGGGTACAGATGCCAAGCACCTTGCTATGCAACTAGACGACATCAATAAGCAGCGCCGTGCTTTGCAAACAGACATGCAAATTGATTCAGACAGTTTATTAGCACAGTTATTAGGTGAGGACGGTTATCCTAAAGGGGTTGTGCTGTGTCATAAGGATTGGCATGAAGGCGTTGTTGGTATTGTGGCATCGCAAATAAAAGCCAAAACTTATCGCCCTTGCTTTGTTTTTGCATACTCAGAGGGCGAAACGCCAAAAGAGACAATGTTAAAAGGTTCAGGGCGTTCTATTCCAGGGATTCATTTACGTGATGTATTGGATCTCATCGATAAAAGAAATAAGGGCTTAATTATTAAATTTGGCGGTCATGCCATGGCCGCAGGGTTAAGTATCAACGCCCATCAATTAGACCAATTTCAACAAGCCTTGGTGCTAGTATTAGATGAGCTATATACCGACGATGTTTTTTTACAAAGTCGTTTAACAGATGGTGAGCTTGAACATCAGCAGTTAAGCTTAGAAACCGCAGATACATTGAATAATGCAGGCCCTTGGGGGCAATGCTTTGAAGAGCCAGAGTTTGTCGGAACATTTAAAGTCATTCAGCAAAGAGCATTGAAGCAGCAGCATTTAAAGTTAGTATTATCCTCGTCAACCGAACCAGACACACAAACGGTTGATGCCATTGCCTTTTTCTGCGATGAATCACTATTAAATGGACAGTTAGATAGCATAACCATCTGTTACAAATTAAGCATCAATGAATTTAGGGGGAACAGATCCTTACAGTTGATGGTTAATGAGTTTATTGACACCCAACTCATATAACGTACATTTACCCTTATCTATTGAACTAATAAACCGCATCTGTGACTTACAGATACTTAAGATTTCGGAAATACCATGAAAAAAATACTGATATTAGCCATCATAATTGCACTTATAAGTTTATTGGTTAAATACGATGTGTTGCAGTTTCTAACGCTTGAATCGATTAAATCACAACAACTTGAATTTTCGGCCTATGTTGAGCAAAATCAAATCCAAAGTTGGGCAATTTTCTTTGCTATCTATGTGCTTGTTACAGCCGCATCATTACCTGGAGCAGCTATTCTAACCTTATTGGGTGGTGCATTATTTGGCCTAGTCACTGGCGTTATACTTATCTCATTTGCCAGCACCATCGGTGCAAGTATCGCATTTATATTATCACGTTATTTTTTAAGAGATTGGGTCGAAAACAAATTTGGCCATTCCTTAAAATCCTTTCATAAAGGCATAGAAAAAGATGGCAGCTTTTATTTATTTGCATTGCGTTTAGTACCCGTCGTACCATTTTTTATGATTAATCTTATGATGGGTTTAACCCGCATAAAATTGTTTAATTTCTACTGGGTAAGCCAGTTAGGCATGTTTGCAGGCACGATTGTTTACGTGAATGCCGGCACTCAACTCGCCCAAATTGATAGCCTCAGTGGCATTGTGTCTCCTCAGATTATCCTGTCGTTTATGTTGTTGGCGTTATTGCCTGTTATTGCTCGTAAGCTGTTAGCATTAATAAAACATAAGCAAGTTATGAGAAAATGGAAAAAACCAAAATCGTACGACAATAATCTCATTGTTATTGGTGCGGGTGCTGCGGGATTAGTGACATCGTATATAGCCGCCGCAGTGAAAGCAAAAGTGACCTTGATAGAAAAACACAAGATGGGCGGTGATTGTTTAAATACAGGTTGCGTGCCTTCAAAAGCGATTATCCGCAGTGCTAAATTATTAGATAATATGGCTAACAGTGAAAAGTTCGGTATTAAAAGTGCGGTCGCAGATTTTACCTTTAAAGATATTATGGCTCGTGTGCATCAAGTGATTAACAAAATCGCACCACATGACTCTGTTGAGCGCTATAGCAAGTTAGGCGTTAATGTTATTAACGGTGAGGCTCGAATTATCTCACCCTATGAAGTTGAAGTTAATGGTCAAATTTTAACCACTAGACATATCGTTATAGCAACAGGAGCAAGGCCGTTTATTCCACCCATCAAAGGTCTGCAAGAGGTTAATTACTACACTTCTGATAACTTATGGGCAATGGAAGAAAAGCCTAATAAAATGATCGTTTTGGGTGGTGGTCCTATTGGTTGCGAGCTCACTCAAAGTTTTGCCCGTCTAGGAGTGCAAGTTAGCCAAGTAGAAATGGCTGACCGCCTTATGGGGCGTGAAGATCCCGAAATATCAACCTTAATCCAACAACAGTTTGAACAAGAGAAGGTTAATATCTTATTGTCACACCGAGCTAAAGAGGTCGTGACAAAGGCGAACAAGAATTTTTTAATTGTTGAGCATGAAGGGAAAGATATTGAAATTGAATTTGATGCTCTGTTAGTTGCAGTAGGGCGAACGGCTAATACACGTGGTTTTGGATTAAAGGAAGTCGGTGTTGAATTAACCGAGCGTAAAACCGTGGCTGTTGATGAATACTTACAGACTAACATTCCTAATATTTATGCCTGTGGTGATGTGGCTGGGCCGTATCAATTTACTCATACCGCCGCCCACCAAGCTTGGTATGCCAGTGTTAATAGTTTATTTGGGAACTTTAAACGTTTTAAAGTCGATTATCGAGTGATACCTTGGGCAACATTTACCGCGCCAGAGGTGGCACGTGTTGGTTTAAATGAAACAGATGCTAAGGAGCAAAATATTGCTTACGAAGTGAGCAAGTTTGGCATAGATGATTTAGATAGAGCTATTGCAGATTCAGAAGCTCATGGTTTCATTAAAGTACTAACAGTGCCGAACAAAGACAAGATATTAGGCGTAACGATCGTGGGCGAACATGCCGGTGATATTATTGCCGAGTATGTGTTAGCGATGAAACAAAATATTGGCTTAAATAAAATTTTGGGTACGATACATATTTATCCGACCCTAGCAGAGGCAAACAAATATGTGGCTGGAGAATGGAAACGAGCACATAGCCCCAAAACATTACTTAAATGGATCGAAAAATTGCATTCATTTATGCGCTCATAATTTTATTGATGACCTATACTGAAAATAGATTTAAGTTTTTACAAACTTGACCGATACCTTACATAATCTTATTAGGATGTTTACTTTATGTTTTCTTGCTTTAAAGCACCCAAACTATTAGCTGAAAAAACTTTAGAGAATGAACAGTTAAAACTACAGTTGGATGATTTGCAAAATCAGCTTGCTCAGCAGACACTAGAAAAAGATGAGTTGTTGTCAATTAAAGAAGAAAGAAAACGAGCAGGTCAGAGCCAAGAAGGCATTGGTATTTTGCTTTCAGGTTTATTTGCAACATTAGATGCAATACGCCATAAAACTGCCACTAATAATGAGACGTTAAAAGCTGAACAAATAAAATTAAAAGAATCATCAGGGCTATTTTCGCAAAGCACGATGATTCTAGATCAAGTCCGTACTGGTATCGTTGATTTAAATAAACAAACATCTCAGAGCAAAGAGCAAATTTTTGCATTGTCTGAAACAACGGGAAATATTTCTCAATTTACCTCTATGATCGAAACTATTTCGAGTCAAACAAACTTATTAGCGCTAAATGCAGCCATCGAGGCAGCTCGTGCCGGTGAGCATGGCAGAGGTTTTGCAGTGGTTGCAGATGAGGTGCGAATGTTGGCACAACGGGCCGCAGAATCATCAGGTGAAATAAAAAATTTAGTAGGATCAATTGAAGGCAATGCAACAGACACCAGTGAAGCATTTTCAAAAATGGTGGCCAATATTGAAAACATGGATCAACAAACATCAGTGATTCATTCGGTGATTGGCGAAGTTGTGACGCTTTCAGCATCAATGGGCGAAATTATTACCGATTCAACCGTCGATAGTTTTATAGAATTGATAAAGATGGATCATTTATTATATAAATTGGATGTTTATAAAGTGTTTTTAGGGGTTTCAACGATATCATCAACAGATCTAGCAGCCCACACTGAATGTCGTTTTGGCAAATGGTATTTTGAAGGAGAGGGGGCGCAAGCATTAGGGTCAAACCCTATTTTTATTAAGCTAAATATTCCTCATAAACAAGTACACCAACACGCAAAAGACGCGCTAGATATTCATACGACAGGTGATGATCTAGAAGCGACGAAATGTTTATCTCAAATGGAAAATGCGAGCTTAGAATTAATGAGCCTCCTTGATGATTTACGTGACTCTTATGTCTCAAGCTTAAAGTCTAACGATAGTCCGTCTTCAGATGGAGATGATGACGGTTTCTAAATGGGACTATCCAAATGAGTCTATGCCACCAAAATCTTGGGATATTATCGAATAATATTGTCCTAATATCGGCAGCCTTAACCAAAAATTTGACTAATTACCCAACCGATGAAGCTTATATGTTGGGTTTGTTTCACAATGTTGGGCATGTGTTAATGATGTCTAAATATGAAGGTTATGGTTTTTTTCTTGAGGAAAACTTCAATCCAGAAGATGGAGCCTTAGTTGACATGGAAATAGAGTATTTTGGCATGAGCGAGTTAGATTATAAAGATTTGGCCGAAAAGCTGATTTCAGGTTAAATGCTTAACAGTCTGTGTTTTTCGGAGAATAGACTATAGTTATTGTATGAAATTAATACTCCTAATTGCTTTAATGTTTCCTTTTTTGTTACACGCAAGTGAAGGTGGAGGAAAATCAGTAAAGGTTGGTGAATATCTTGGTGCTATTCCATCCGAAATACCCGATTGGTTTAAAGAAAGTTTCTTGGATCTGTCTGATGATGTTTCAGAGGCCGCAGCACAAAACAAACGGTTGATGATCTATTTTCATCAACCAGGATGTCCGTACTGTGCAAAATTAGTGGATGAAAATTTCACTGATCCGAAGATTAAAGCTTATGTACAAAAGCATTTCGATGGTATCACCATTAATATGTGGGGTGATAGAGATGTCGTCAGCATCGGTAACAAAGACTTTACAGAAAAGGAGTTTGCCTTAGCACTAAAAGTACATTACACCCCTACGATATTGTTCTTAAACGAACAAGGCAAAGTAGCGTTGCGTTTAAATGGTTATTATCCACCCGACAAATTCCAAACTGCCCTACGATTTGTAGCAGAACATGCAGAAACAAAAATGTCGTTTAATCAGTATGTGACATTAAACGCGATTAAAACTGCAGAAAATAGCCAACACTCTATTATAAAAGAAGATTTTTATAATGAAACGGATGACATTCAATCATTGATGAAGAATTCAAATAGAGCCACAGCAGTGTACTTTGAACGAGCTAATTGCGCTGATTGTACCGATATGCACGAGAAAATATTAACCGATAAAGCGACACGTGACATAGTGATGCAACTGAACAATGTTCAGCTTGACGCTAACTCTCAAGCATTAATTACAATACCGAGTGGGCAGCGTTTAAAAATTAGCGATTGGGCCGATCAGCTTAATATTGGTTATTACCCGAGTGTGGTATTTTTTGATGCGAAAGGTGAAGAAGTGATGCGTATTGCAGGTTTTTTAAAGACTTTTCACTTTCAATCGGTTTATGATTATGTGAAAGAAAAGGCATATTTAACAGAGCCTAGTTTTCAGCGTTATATTGCGGAACGAGGTGAGAGAATCAGAGATGCAGGTTTTAATACAGATATTTGGGGTTATAAATCTGAATACGAACTTAAAAATATTTCAAAATAATAATTAATATGATATATCATGAGGGATAGTTAACAATGTCAAAAGTAATATTAATTTGTGATGATAGTAGAATTTCACGGATGATGATTAAAGCAATAGTGTCAGATAAAAAGCCTGATTGGATAATTATTGAAGCGGAAAGTGGTGATGATGCTTTAAAAAAAGTGGCTGACCAGCCGATAGATGTCGCCACACTAGATTTAAATATGCCGGGCATGGACGGTTTAGAATTAGCGCAAAAACTTCAGGAAATTTACCCGAATGCCACCTACTCATTATTAACGGCTAATATACAAGACGCTATAAAAGAGCGTGCTGAAAAATTAAAACTTACTTTTATAGGTAAGCCAATTACAGAACAAAAAATTGGCGCGTATTTAGAGTCGTTGTAAACTAGGGTGTTAACATTAACGGAACTACAAAAAGATGGTATTGGTGAATTATTGAATATCGGTATGGGCAATGCCGCAGATTCATTAAGTCAAATGGTGGGTGAAGAGGTTTTACTTTCAGTGCCTGATATTCAATTATTGCCGACCTCCAGTGTTGAAAGTGAACTGGCGAATGCCAAAACCGAAATGTCTGCTGTATCTCAAGAATTTGAGGGCGCCTTTAAAGGTAACGCTTTGTTATTATTTCCTGAAAATAAAAGTTTGGAGCTTGTTTGGGCTCTTCTGGAAGGGTCTGTAGAAAAAGACCAAATACCTGAGATGGAAGAGGATGCGCTTTCTGAGGTTGGAAATGTTATTATCAATGCATGTATTGGTACCTTATCTAACATGCTAGATGACGCTATTAATAGTGATTTCCCCCAGTTCAGACGGGGAGAATATGGAGCTATTATTAAAGAAATCAGTGATAAAACCGAGGAAGATCCGATTATGCTTTTTATGCATATTGATTTTAAATTGAAAAGTAAAGATATCGATGGGTATGTGGCTATTGTAATGGACGTTGGTTCGTTAGAAGAGTTTTTACTTAAAATAGATAAATTCATAGCTGGCATATAATATTTCAATGACTCAAACTGTCTCTGATCAATCCCTCCTAGATTTTTTTACCCTGTTTGATGCTGTTGATGTCGGTATTATAGTGGTCAACAAACAGATGGAAATCGTTGTTTGGAATGATTGGATTGTTAAGCATAGCTTTAATGAGCTAGAAGACGTTTTATCAAAAACAATTAACACTATCTTTACCGACATTCCCGATAGATTATCTCAAGTGATTTATGATGCAATAAACAATGGCATGAGTGCGTATTTATCGGAACAATTTAATCGCCATCCTTTGGCACTATTTTCCTCAAATGAATACAAATTAAAAGATCAGCGTATTTATCAAAAAATTTCTGTTCGACCGTTTAAATTAGACGGTGAAGTTATGTGTGTTATTCAGGTGTTAGATGTCACTCAAGACTCTGAACGCACAAACTCATTGCGTCAGCAAACCAAAGAATTACAGGCTTTAGCCAGTGCTGCGAAAGAAAAGCAAATAGAGCTGAGTTCCATTATCGATAACTCACTGGATGCTATTATCCGCTTGAATCACCTAGGCCGAGTGGTCAGTTTTTATGAGTCGGCAACAAAAATGTTTGGCTATAAAGAGGTGGATATTTTAGGCAAGCCATTCACCACATTATTACCCAGCCCTTTCAATCGTGAGTTTGACCATTTCTTTTTAACGGGTGAAGAAACTGAAAATATCAATGTTGATGGACAAGCGAAGGCAATTAAAAAGGACGGTGAAATTTTCAATTGTGAAATTACCTTTAACCCACTTTTAAATTTTGGTGAAGTTCAATTCATCATTACGATTAAGGATGTGACTGAACGTGCAATAGCTCAAGCGGCATTGCATCAGCAAAAAGAACAAGCAGAAATTACTCTTAGTAGTATTGCTGATGGTGTTATCACCACGGATGTGATTGGCCGTATTAATTATATCAATCCAGCCGCTGAGACTCTAATTGGCTTAGAGAGTTCAGAGGTTAATAATAAACTCATAGCCAGTGTGCTAAACATTAAATCTGAAAACTCAGAATTACCGACAATGACGTGTATTTCGCAAGGCGTTAAAGTTGAGTCTACAAAAGGTGATGAGCTAATCAATTTGGATGGTTCAATCGTGGTGGTTCACCAGCTTGCATCACCCATTCATAATGTAGTTGGTGATGTTATAGGGTCTGTTTTGGTTATACGTGATGTGAGTAAATCACATCGATTAGCCAGTCGTTTAACGTGGCAAGCAAGCCATGATGAATTAACTCAATTGATCAATAGACGTGAATTCGAACGCCAATTAGAAAACATTATTGAGTCAGCGCGTAATGAAAATGCGGAACATGCATTATGTTTTATGGATCTGGATAAGTATAAAGCGGTTAATGATACCTGTGGTCATGCGGCAGGTGATGAGCTTTTAAAACAACTAGCCGATATATTCCGTTCTAAAATTCGTGGTGCTGATCAACTCGCTCGCCTAGGTGGTGATGAATTTGGCATAATTCTTACAAAATGCAGTTTAGAACCAGCAAAACAAGTGGCTGAAAAAATACGAGCGGCGGTTGAAGAATATCGTTTTGTTTGGGAAGGCCGATCCTTTCAAGTAGGCGTGAGTATTGGTCTTGTCGCTGTTGATGTGACGACCCCTGATGTTGATGAGGTCTTTGTAGCATCAGATAGTGCTTGTTATGCCGCTAAAGAGGCGGGTCGTAATAGAGTGCATGTTTATAGCCCAGATGATGCTGAAATTGCTCAAAGACAAGGCGAAGCTCAGTGGTTGGTGCAACTACAATCTGCTTTAGATGAAGATCGTTTTCAATTGTTTTATCAGCCTATTGTGCCAATCCAAGATAGACAAGGTGTCATTCATTATGAAATCTTATTAAGAATGATTGATGAAAAAGGCCAAATTATTCCTCCTGGTGCCTTTATT
>CAZORZ010000013.1:0-12822 GCA_964582255.1 uncultured Gammaproteobacteria bacterium
AGAAGTGCGTGGTTGGGCGCGTATTAATCGTATTGATCGCAATAGAACAGTGACCGTTTTAGGTGATGTACTCACCGAACATGCAAATGCTCAAGAAATTTTAGGCATAGCCGCGAATGATATTTTCCCCAAGTTGGAAGAGATATATCCCGGTATTTCGATAGAAGTTAAAGGTGCCAGCAACAATTCAGCAACGACTGGCAAATCTATCGTAAGAAATATATTGATGGGCTTGATTGGTTTATACATCATGTTAGCGATGCAGTTTAAAAGCTATTTAGAACCGCTGACAGTGATGATATTAATTCCCACCTCGTTTATTGGCGTAGTGTTTGGGCATATGGCTTTAGGCTTGGACTTAACCATGCCCAGTATCATTGGCATGGCCTCGTTATTTGGTGTCGTGGTGAACGATTCTATTTTATTAGTTGCCTTTATGCGTGAAAAAACCAATCAAGGTATGGATGCCAATGAAGCAGCAAAACAAGCGGGTAGAGCGCGATTTAGACCTATTTTGTTAACCTCAGTAACCACGGTGGCAGGACTAACGCCGTTATTATTAGAGACCAGTTTACAGGCTCAAATCCTTATTCCTATGGCAACTTCATTGGCTTTTGGTTTAACCTCAGCCACCCTTATTGCCTTGTTTTTAGTGCCTGCTTTGTACAGTATGTTTAATGATTCAACTAAGCTCAAAAAAGCATAATTATTAGTCATGAATGTTCATATTGAAAAAGCCAGAGAAGAAGATGTCGATGATATTGTCGATCTGATTAATCTTGCTTATCGAGGTAATAAAGGCTGGACGACTGAAACAGCCTTGATAAGAGGAGATCGAGTTGGCTATAAAACAATCAGTGAATTACTGAGTGATGAGGATATTCATTTTTTAGTCGCTTACAACTTAGGTGATTTACTGGCTTGTATTTGTATCGAAAAATCAGTCAATGTGGCAAATATTGGTATCCCCCGGTGGTGTGCATGATCTGAGTGAGCCCTAAATACCAAGCATTAGGCATAGGTAAATCAGTGTTAGCTCAGGCGGAAAGCTATATTTTGAATGTGTTAAAGATTAACAAAACAGCCATGCAAGTGGTGCAGCAACGTAGTGAATTAGTTTCTTTTTACCAACGCCGAGGGTATCAGCTAACAGGGTTGGTAAAACCCTATCCAAAAAATTTAAATTCAGGAGCACCTATTGAAACTGAATTGACAGTGGTATATTTTGAAAAACGTTTACGCTAGAGAGTTAAGATTAAAATCAATGCCATAAGAATAGTGACGAGAATATTTGTTATTAATTATTGCCAGCACCAAGGAAACTAAAGCGCTTGGCATACCAAATTTACAGCCCTATTGTAAAGTTTAGCGAAAACATCCGAAGTTAAATAAGAAATAGGCTCGTTTTTTATTATGGTCGTTTAAATTGCTGTAATTTTTCGTAACAACTGAGCAGCTCATGGTGTTGCTCAAACCCATCCAGTGACAAGCCAGGGCTGTGCAGGCCATGAAAAATCTCGCTACCAGCTAGTAATTTGACGCAAATTGATACATATTCTTTGCCGTATAGTTGCGCCATGGCATCCGTATAATCGTTATATTCGCGTGATTCATCCAAGGTTAATTCGAGCAAAGATTTGAGGCAGTTATAAATATGTAAGCGACAGACGGTGAGCGCATCCATATGTAAGCACCAGTCTACCCATTCTAAGGCTTGTTCAAGGTCGCCTAAAGCCAGACATAACATGGCTTTAAGTTCACCAATTCTAAGTCCAGACCAGACCGTACCGAGATCGGTTGCAATGCCGATAAACTCAGCCACCAATTGCATGTCGTGATAGCCCGTTTCACTGAGTCGATCAAGTAAGCTTTGCCATTGGTTTTTATCAAGGTTTTTTAACGACAGAATGTCTTCACGAAACAGAGCGCCTTCATTGCTGTTGTTCCACACGATGTCATCCACCAAATAAATTTCTGACATGCCGGGCACAATAATACGACAGGCATAAACAGCTAGGTGTTCGTAATCAGATATATAAATATCAAAGCCCATGGTATGAATTTTTTGACATAAATAATCAAACTCATCGTCATTGTCGGTATCGTGATCCCAATCATTAAACTCATAGTCAGGAATGCTTTTGAAAAAATCAAAAGCCACCAAGCCACTGGAGTCTATAAAATGTGTTTCTAAGTTATGTTGATCAGCGACTTCTTCCAAATCCATACTAGGGCATAAAAATTCATCTAACTGATGTAATCCGCGACCTTGTAATAACTCAGTCACGGTACGCTCAAGAGCGACTTCAAAACTGGGGTGAGCACCGAAAGAAGCAAACACTGTGGCATCAATGGGATTCATTAAAGTCACGCTAATGACCGGAAACTGTCCACCTAATGAGGCATCAGCTATGCGTAAATGGTAACCATGGCTTTCTAACTCAGCTATTGATTCAAGGATTTCAGGATATCGATTTAAAACGTCTAGAGGTACTTCAGGTAAACAAATCCCTTCGGCAATAATTTTATTTTTAACATAACGCTCAAAAATTTCAGACAAGCTTTGAACGCGAGCTTCATTTTGAGTGTTACCGGCAGACATGCCGTTGCTGACATAAATATTGCCAATAACATTAACAGGAAACCAGATTTTTTTTGCATCACGTTGGCGAGTGTAGGGTAAGGCACAAATCCCACGTTCGCGTGCACCTGAATTAAGATCAAACAAATGCTCAGAGCTTACCTGTTGTTCTGGGTCATAGAAATTCCATAGGGTTTCATCTAATAAACCGTTTGGTATTGATTTGTCTTCAACCTTAAACCACTGCTCATCAGGGTAATGTACAAAATCAGCACTAGAAAAATTTTGCCCCAAATAATAATCAGCAAAAAAGTAATTACAGCTAAGGCGTTCAAAATATTCACCTAAGGCACTCGCCAAGCAAGCTTTACGTGTAGCGCCTTTACCATTAGTAAACATCAGTTCACAGGCTTTATCTCGGATATGCACAGAATAAACATTTTGCACAGGGTTTAACCAAGAGACTTCTTCAATCTCAATGCCAATATCAGCAAGCTTTTTAAGCATGCTAGCAATGGTGGATTCTAAATCTAGGTCTTTACCTTTAATGAAGGTTTTAGAGGTCATTTTCTATATAAAGATGAACATCGTGGATGGGTCTGAATGGCTTTTAAAGTATTTTTTAACTTAAATTCTAATTATCTACAGACTTAGCGCGAATGTTTTGAGCTTGTAATCCTTTAGGACCGTCGCTTATCTCAAATTCAACTTTTTGACCTGTGATGAGTTTTTTGTAACCGTCCATTTCTATGGCAGAGAAGTGAGCAAAGATGTCTTCATCTTCCTTATCGTCAGTAGCAACAAAACCATACCCCTTAGTATTGCTAAACCATTTAACTGTTCCTGTAGCCATATTCCTTTCCTCTATAAATTTAGACTATCTTGATAATATAGTGCGTACAGCTTGTAATTAATAGTAAATTTTTACAATTTTAAATATCTAAGCATCTTGAAACTTTATAGTTACGTTCCATATTAAGTGACAAAATTAAGCTATAACTATTAAGAATATGACAAATCAACAACATTCAGATGATGGTGGTATTTTGCTGCTCGAAGAAGCAAAACCGAAATTAAAAAAGCCACCTTTATTTAAAGTCGTGTTATTAAATGACGATTTTACTCCGATGGAATTTGTGGTGATGATATTAGAAGACATTTTTACCTTAGGACGAGAAAAAGCAACACAAGTTATGTTGCAGGTTCATACCAAAGGTAAAGGTGTATGTGGTGTTTATTCACGAGATATTGCTGAAACTAAAGTAGCGCAAGTGAATAGTTTAGCAAGGGAGCATGAGCACCCACTGTTATGCGAACTAGAGGAAGCGTGAATGGCTCTAGTAAAGAGAAGCAATGCTTTTGGACTAGTAGGTGGGTATAAACACCCACTGTTATGCGAACTAAAAGAAGCTTAATTTTTTGAGAGAAATAGTATGTTAAATAAAGAATTAGAACACTTATTAAATGATGCTTTTGTGGTTGCAAAAGAAAAACAGCATGAATTTATTACGGTAGAGCATTTGTTGTTAATGCTGACTAATGATGAAGTGGCATTAAGTGTTTTAAATGCCTGTGGTGTAGATATTGAATCGTTGAAAACTGAGCTTAATGTATTTATTAATCAAAACACACCGTTATTGGTGGGCGAGGAAGATCGAGATACGCAACCAACGCTTGGCTTTCAAAGAGTGTTGCAACGAGCGTTTTTTAATGTGCAATCATCTGGCAAAGGTGAAGTCACGGGTGATAACCTTTTAGTCGCTATTTTTTCAGAACGCGATTCTCATGCCGTTTATCTTTTAAATAAGCAAGATATTCACCGCTTGGATATTGTTAACTATATATCTCATGGAATTTCGCGTTTAGATGATTCGGTGACATCAGATCAAACTCAGGCTGAAGGGAGTGCTCAAACGGCCGAAGCAGTTACCGAAAATGCCTTAGAAACTTTTTCGGTAAACCTCAATCAGCAAGCTAAAGATGGTAAAATAGACCCTTTAATCGGACGTGATTTTGAAGTTGAACGCACCATACAAACCCTATGTCGCCGACGTAAAAACAATCCTTTATTAGTGGGGGAGGCTGGTGTTGGTAAAACAGCTATTGCCGAAGGCCTTGCGCTAAAAATTATTGAAGATAAGGTGCCAGATGTGCTTAAAGGCAGTGTTATTTATTCTCTTGATTTAGGTTCTTTAGTAGCAGGGACTAAATATCGCGGTGATTTTGAGAAAAGATTAAAAGCAGTGATAAATCAATTAAAAGAAGAGCCAAATGCGATTTTATTTATTGATGAAATTCACACCATTATTGGTGCAGGTTCTGCGTCTGGTGGAGTGATGGATGCCTCTAATTTAATTAAACCTGTGTTGGCATCAGGTGAAATGCGTTGTATTGGTTCGACGACTTACCAAGAATATCGTGGCGTGTTTGAAAAAGACCGTGCCTTAGCGCGCCGCTTCCAAAAAATAGATGTTGTCGAACCAACAGTGAATGAAACTTATCTGATTCTCAAGGGTTTAAAATCTCGCTTTGAAGAATTCCATGATGTGAAATACACTCAGCAAGCGCTAAAAAATGCGGCCGAATTGGCAGGGCGCTACATTAACGACCGTTTTATGCCAGACAAGGCAATAGATGTTATTGATGAAGCAGGCGCGAAACGTCGTTTATTACCTGAGAATAAACGTAAAAAAACCATAGGCGTTGCAGAAATTGAACAAATTGTTGCCGCTATCGCTCGAATTCCAGAAAATAATGTCTCGTCATCCGATTTACAAATGCTCGAAAATTTAGGTAAAAACTTATCGAGAGTGGTGTTCGGGCAAGATGCTGCTATTAAAGCGTTAGACTCGGCCATTAAAATGGCGCGCTCTGGTTTGGGTAGAGAAGATAAGCCAGTGGGTTCATTTCTATTTGCAGGCCCTACAGGCGTGGGTAAAACCGAAGTATGCAAGCAATTGGCTCAAATTATGGGCATAGAACTTATCCGTTTTGATATGTCAGAATATATGGAGCGTCATACCGTCTCACGCTTAATTGGTGCGCCACCGGGTTATGTGGGTTTTGATCAAGGCGGGTTACTGACTGAAGAAGTGATGAAACACCCTTATTCTATTGTGTTATTAGATGAGATTGAAAAAGCACATCCCGATGTGTTTAATTTGCTGTTACAGGTAATGGATCATGGGACACTAACCGACAGCAATGGCAGAAAATCAGATTTTCGAAATGTGATATTAATCATGACCACCAATGCTGGAGCAGAAGAAACCAGCCGTGCGGTGATTGGTTTTACTCATCAAGACCATTCCAAAGATGCGTCAGCAGTGATTAAAAAAATGTTTACACCTGAGTTCAGAAACCGCTTAGATGCAACAATTTATTTTGATGCCCTAGATGAAAATATCATTTTAAATGTGGTGGATAAATTTTTAATTGAGCTCGAATCTCAATTAGAAGCTAAAAAAGTTCAGCTTTCAATTACAGATGATGCGCGTAAGTGGCTGGCTAAAAAGGGATTTGACCCTAAAATGGGTGCAAGACCAATGGCCAGAGTGATTCAGGACGAGATCAAACAGATACTTGCCGACGAGCTATTATTCGGTAAGTTAAAAAGCGGCGGCAACGTCAAGCTTGACGTGAAAGACGAAAAATTGGTTTGTGAAGCAAACCAATTAGCCTTGCCAGATAAAGAAAAGGAAGACGCTTAGTAAATCGCTAAGCGCTACACAGCTCTGTTTCCAAGCTATCTTTCGCGAAAGGTAATGCGTCCTTTAGACAGGTCATATGGTGTTAATTCAACCGTGACTTTATCGCCAGTTAAAATGCGAATGTAATGTTTTCTCATTTTTCCAGAAATGTGAGCGGTGACAACATGGCCATTTTCGAGCTCAACTCTAAACATTGTATTAGGTAAGGTATCCTTTACCGTACCTTGCATTTCAATATGATCGCCTTTAGACATTAATCAGTTTATCCGTTAAAAAATCGCGACATTATGCAGATTTTAGATATTTGTGCAATATCTCAGTTGGGCAGGTCTCTAGCCTTAGTCATCTGATTAAAAGCCATGTTAGAATCCATTTTTTAAAAATTAACCAATAAAATATGACTCAAATTGCTTATGTATTTCCCGGGCAAGGATCGCAATCGGTAGGAATGATGTCGGAGTGGGGAGATCACTCGACATTAGTAAAAGAAACCTTTGATGAGGCCTCTGATATATTGGGTATGAATTTACTGTCTATCGTGCAAAATGGGCCTGTAGAACAGCTCAATCAAACTCATATTACTCAGCCAGCTATGTTGGTCTCAGGGGTGACTTGTTTTAAAATATGGCAACAACACACTGATTTTGACGTGAATTTAATGGCTGGTCATAGCTTAGGCGAATATTCAGCATTAGTCTGTGCTGGCAAATTAGCTTTTGCCGATGCGGTAAAATTAGTGAATAAGCGTGGTCTTTTAATGCAAAAAGCGGTGGCAGAGGGCGAAGGCGCGATGGCGGCTATTCTTGGCTTAGCTGATGAGGATGTCATTAAGGTGTGCGCTCAAGTGCAAGAAGGTGTTGTTTCAGCAGTTAATTTTAATTCACCTGGGCAAGTTGTTATTGCGGGTCATAAAGCCAGTGTCGAGCAAGCTATGGTTTTAGCCAAAGAAGCAGGAGCGAAACGAGCCTTACCCTTACCTGTGAGCGTTCCTTCTCATTGCTCGTTAATGGAAGGTGCGGCAGATGAATTATTTCAATCTATGCAAGATATTGCAGTGACAAGTAGTGATGTTAATGTTATTCAAAATGAATCGGCTGATTTTTCGAACGATGAAAAAGCGATTAAAACATCGTTAAGAAAGCAGTTATCACAACCCGTGCGTTGGGTTGAAAGCGTGCAAAAGTTGCAACAGCAGGGCATCACACATCTTATTGAAATGGGACCAGGAAAGGTGCTAACTGGCTTAACCAAACGTATTGATAAAAGTTTAACGGCGTTACCCGTTTTTGATGCGGCATCTCTTGCGGCAGCGCAATCTAAATTATTAGAGGAAGTATAAAATTATGTTATCGGATCAAATTGCATTAGTAACAGGCGCTAGCAGAGGCATAGGCCAAGCCATAGCAAAAGGCTTAGGCAAAGAAAACGCCATTGTCATTGGCACAGCAACCAGTGATGCAGGTGCAGAAAAAATCAGTGCCTATTTAAAAGAAAGTGGCATAAAAGGCATGGGCATGAAATTAAATGTATCCGATGCTGATTCAATAAAAGAGTGCTTAGCCGTCGTCACAGAGAAATTTGGCGCACCCGATATATTAATTAATAACGCAGGCATCACGCGTGATAATTTATTAATGAAAATGAAAGATGCTGAATGGGACGACATAATCAGCACCAATTTGACCTCTATTTTTAGAATGTCAAAAGCAGTGGTGCGCGGCATGATGAAAAAAAGGGCCGTATCATCAGCATTTCATCCGTAGTAGGCGCAACGGGTAATGCAGGACAAACCAATTATGCCGCAGCAAAAGCAGGGTTAGTCGGTTTTAGTAAATCTTTAGCACGTGAGATAGGCTCAAGAAATATTACCGTTAACACCGTAGCACCTGGCTTCATAGATACCGATATGACCCGTGAATTAAGTGATGAACAGCGTGATTCACTCATCGGACAAATTCCACTTAAGCGGTTAGGGCAGGCAGAAGAAATCGCATCAGCGGTGGTATTTTTAGCCTCTCCGAATGCGTCTTATATTTCAGGCGAGACTATTCATGTCAACGGCGGCATGCACATGTCCTAAAGTATGCTTTTCCTTTTTCCTTGTAGCGTCGCTGCTGAAATATTTTAAAATGCCCATTTACTGATCGTAAGCTCCGCTTTTAAAATATTTCACACAATCCTTTTATCCTTTTTATATGGTAGGTTTTGAAGCCAGTAAACGCCCTCTTCCAGAGGCAGAAGCTTGGGGTGAGGGGGGGAATCTTGTAGCTAGTCTAGTTTAGTCACTAAACAAGACTAGCAAGATGCTTCAATTTTCAATACAATAACGCCACTTTTTGAGGCTAATGCCTGAGAATAAAATTTTTTAATAATTGAGGACTACCCAATAATGAGCTCTGTAGAAGAACGCGTTAAAAAAATTGTTGCTGAACAACTAGGTGTTAAAGATGAAGAAGTAACCAATGTTGCTTCATTTGTTGATGATTTAGGTGCTGATTCACTGGATACCGTTGAATTAGTGATGGCTTTAGAAGAAGAATTCGAAACAGAAATTCCTGATGAAGAAGCAGAAAAAATCACTACCGTTCAACTAGCTATCGATTACGTTACTAACAACGTATAGTCAAACTATAGAACACCTAATGCCGCTAGATCATCTCACGATATCTAGCGGCATTTCTATTTTAAGAGTTTAATTATTTGAGGTCACACTCGTGTCAAAACGTCGCATTGTAGTTACTGGTTTAGGAATGGTTTCTCCTGTTGGAAATACAGTTCAAGAAACATGGAAGAATATTGTTGCAGGTAAAAGTGGTATAGGTATTTTAGATACCTTTGATACCACTGATTGCCCTGTAAAAATTAATGGTGCCATTAAAGACTTTGACGCAACGCAATATATCCAGAAAAAAGACATGAAAAAAATGGATTTATTTATCCATTATGGCTTGGCGGCAGGCATTCAAGCGTTGGATGATTCGGGCATAGAAGTGACCGAAGAAAATGCACCCAGAATTGGTGTAGCGATTGGTTCTGGTATTGGTGGTTTACCTTATATCGAACGCAACCGCGATTTATTTGTAAAAGGCGGCTCACGTAAAATTTCCCCTTTCTTTGTCCCTGGTTCTATTGTGAACATGGTGTCGGGCAATCTTTCTATCATGCGCGGCTTACAAGGCCCTAACATTTCCATCGTGAGTGCGTGTACCACAGGCACTCATAATATTGGTGATGCAGCGCGTATGATTGCCTATGGTGATGCAGACGTCATGGTGGCTGGCGGTGCAGAGATGTCGAGCTGTCCTCTAGGTATCGGTGGTTTTGCAGCAGCTAGAGCCTTATCTAAGCGTAATGATGACCCTCAAGCGGCCAGTCGCCCATGGGATATAGACCGCGATGGTTTTGTTTTGGGTGATGGTGCAGGTGTTGTTGTTTTAGAAGAATATGAACATGCAAAAGCACGTGGCGCAGAAATATATTGTGAGCTAGCAGGCTATGGCATGAGTGGAGATGCCTATCACATGACCTCGCCCTCAGTTGGTGGTGAAGGCGCTGCGCGTTGTATGCAAAATGCGATGAATGATGCGGGTATTAATGCAGAAGATGTTGACTATATTAATGCACACGGCACTTCAACTCCCGCAGGAGATGTGGCAGAAATAAACGGCATTAAACGTGCTATGGGTGACCATGCTCATAAACTAATCGTAAGCTCCACTAAATCTATGATTGGGCACCTCTTAGGTGCGGCAGGTGGTGTTGAGTCTATTTTTGCTATTCTTGCACTTAAAGATCAAGTGGTTCCACCAACCATCAACTTGGACAATCAAGACCCTGCTTGTGATTTAGATTTGTGTGCTAACGTCGCTCGTGAGACGAAGCTGAATGTGACCATGTCAAATAATTTTGGTTTTGGTGGCACCAACGGAACACTCATCTACAGAAATATTTAACGACTTTTCTACATTTTGGCGGTTGTTAGGCCAAGGTGTAGAAAGTTAACCTCGTTATGGTTGACATAAAAGCCCTCAATTATCAGCCAGATTTACTGGCTATTCATGCTAAAAATCCTCAGCGTTATCCTTATTTTTTGTCCTCAGCACAATGCGGTGGTGAACAGGGTCGATACAGCATTTTGTTTGCCTTTCCGCAGCAAAAAATAGAGTGTTTAGCAAAAGACCCTGATATTTTTATTGAATTTATAGGTCAATATGAATGCAGTAATAGTCAGAAAAATTCAGCGGATTTACCATTTGTAGGGGGATGGTTTTTTTATTTTTCGTATGAATATGCGCAATACATCGAGACACATTTAAAATTAAGCCAAAGTGACTTACCCATCGCATTTGCTCATAGAATACCAGCAGGGTTTATTATTGATCATCAAAATAACGCCAGTTATATTTTTTGTGAAGACAAATATAATGAATATTTACCTCAGCTTGTAACAGATAGCACGCAACAAGCGTTGCCTTCATTCAATCATTCGCTGAGTTTAAAAATAGATGAAGAGGATGCAACGGAATATCTTAGTTCGGTTAGTAAAGCCAAAAAATACATTATAGATGGCGATATATTTCAGGCTAATTTATCACGTTTATGGCATGTAGAATTAAAAAACTCAGTGACAGCCATTGAATGCTTTCAACAATTATTGATTCATAATCCATCACCTTTTTCGGCCTTAGTGACTTTAAATGACGAGGCAAGCATTGTCAGTTCCTCACCTGAGAGATTGGTTAAAATAAAAGATGGTAAAGCCATTACGCGACCTATTGCAGGCACGCATCCTCGCGGTGAGAATGATGATGATGATCTAGCATTATCAGAAAAATTGTTAAAGCACCCTAAAGAACAGGCAGAGCACATTATGCTAATTGATTTAGAGCGTAATGATTTGGGGCGATTTTGTCAGCCTGGCAGCATTAAAGTAGACGAATTTATGGTGTTAGAAAGTTACCAACACGTCCACCATATTGTGTCTAACGTGGTGGGTGAGATGCAGCAAGGCACGACATTAAAAGATGTTATTCATGCTGTGTTTCCTGGGGGGACAATTACGGGCTGTCCTAAGGTACGATGCATGGAAATTATTGCCGAGCTAGAACAGCGGCCGCGAGATTGCTATACCGGCTCAGTGGGTTATCTTAATCATAATGGTGATGGAGACTTTAATATCTTAATTCGCACCATGCTGTACCAAAATAAATCAATTTCCTTTAGAGCAGGTGCCGGTATTGTCGCTGATTCTAATCCCTTAAAAGAGCTTGAAGAAACACGGCATAAAGCCAAAGGACTGATTTATGCCATTAGTTAATTGCTTAGTGAATGGCCAGCCATCATCCGCCATAAATGTAGAAGATAGAGGGCTACACTATGGTGACGGTTTGTTTGAGACCATGCTGTGCTGCCAAGGTGAGATAAAACTATGGGCAAAACATTATGCGCGACTAGCTCATGGCTGTAGGCGGTTATCGTTAAACTTATGCTCAGAACAAGACTTAGTTAATGATATAAAAAAGCTAACCCAAAATTTATCAGCATCGTGTTATCTGATTAAGTTGATGGTGACACGTGGGGCAGCAGGCAGAGGCATTGAATTTGATGAATCAGTGCCTGTTACTCGGGTACTTCTAGCCTATGACTATGTTAAACCTTCGGTCGAGCATAAAAAATCGCTGAAAATTTGTAAAACCCCCTTGTTGATGAATAAAATGCTTGGCGGTCTTAAGCACCTTAACCGTTTAATATATATTTTGGCAGGACAAGAGCTTACAGAAAAAGATGATGAAGGGCTGATGCTTAATGATCAGAATGAAATCATTGAAGGCATTACGCATAATGTATTTTTTGTGAAAAACCATCAGTTAATAACCGCACCGATTGATTTTTGTGGTGTGGCAGGTGTTATGCGTTTACAGGTACTCGAAACCGCTAAAATTTTTAACATTGACGTGCAATTAAGAGCTATATCACTGGCCGAAATAGATAACATGGACGAATGTTTTATTACCAATGCAGTTCTTGGGATACAATCAGTGGCTCATATCAATGACGTTACTTTTACACAGGATACAATAACCATGCAGTTGAAAAGAGGAATCGAATTCAATGCCTAAAATAATTCGTAAGGTCGGTTTTTATGCCATTTTGATTGTGGTCGTTTTTGTGGCAGCAGTTATGTCACAGTTTGTTAATTTTAAGCAACAGCCCCTAGCTATTGAGGGAGATGCCATTATCTTTGAAATAAAGCAGGGCAGCCATATTCGTCGTGTAGCCGCTGACTTAGTTGAAAAAAATCTGATTGATGATAAATGGCTGTTTATTGTGATGGCAAAAGTTGATGATGTTGAAACTAAAATTAAAGCAGGTGAATATCATATCAATGCAGGCACTACTGCTCAGGAGTTGCTAGATATTTTTGTAGAAGGGCGTGCTGTGCAGTATAGCCAGAGCATTATCGAAGGTAAAACCTTTGCTGAAATACGTCTAGATATTGCAAAAAACCAAAACTTAAAACATACGCTTACC
>CAZORZ010000014.1:0-12082 GCA_964582255.1 uncultured Gammaproteobacteria bacterium
ACAGTTTTTTACGGCCGCATTGACTTGATCGGCATAGCCACCCAGTTGTTGTGGCGTGAGATCTGAAGGAATGGAAATACACTGAATTTTAATCTGCGAAATGTCAATCATGCTGGATACAACATTGAGTAGTTCTTGTCCCACTTGGTTATGAGTGACGATACAAATATTGACGGTCATGATAACTCTTTATGGCGAATGGTGACGTTTTTGCGTTTAAGCTGAAAAGCCTTACCTAATTTTTCGGTTAAATAGACCGAGCGATGGTGGCCGCCAGTGCAGCCGATGGATACCGTCACATAGCTTCTATTTTCGGCTTCGAATTTTGGAACCCAATTGCTGATGAAAGTTTCAATTGATTGAAACATATCGCTAACATCTTGGTGTTTCTCTAAAAAATCGATGACCGGCTGGTCAAGCCCGGTATATTCTCTAATGGTCAATTCCCAATGTGGATTAGGCAGGCAGCGAACGTCAAAAATAAAGTCCGTATCACTTGGGGTGCCGTGTTTAAAACCAAAAGATTGAAATAATAGCGCTAAGGTTTGTGTGTTTTCGGGCGTTACTCGATTGATAATCTGTTTGCGTAACTGATGCACGTTTAATTCAGTGGTATCAATTTTTAAATCGGCATTTTGAAAAATAGGTTTTAGGATGTTTTTTTCTAAGTCGATGGCTTCGATCAATGGTAAGCCTTTACGAGAAAGTCTTGTTTCGCTGAATCGAGTTAATAATATTTTGTTGTCAGTCGATAAAAAGATAATTTTAACAGCGATGCCTGATTCTTTGATGTTTTTAATGACCGATTCAAATTCATACATTTCGTTGACACCAGAACGAGCGTCGATAGAAACAGCGATTAAATCGTAGATTCCAGGTTTTTTTTCCTGCATATTTTTAACGTAAGCCTGTAATAAACCAACGGGTAGATTGTCCACACAGTAGTAGCCTGCATCTTCCAAGGTATGTAAAGCGATTGTCTTGCCAGAGCCAGACAAGCCACTAAGAATGATGAGTTTGGTTTTTTTTTCCATAGTTATAAGCTATTTTTTTTGATTTCGAGACGCTGTTTTTCGATGAAGTCTTCAGCTGCATTGTAGCCATTCATGTTGAGTAAATGATTGCGCGCAGCAGCTTCAACTAAAACAGCTATATTACGTCCAGATGCAATGGGTAAGTTAATTTGAGGAATGTCGATGCCTAAAATTGAGTAGGTTTGGCTTTCGATGCCGAGGCGTTCAAATTCATGCTTGTTGTTATCGGTGAATTTTGACAGCTTGATAATGAGTCGCAGGGTTTTATTGCGCTTAACCGCATTACTGCCAAACATGGCTTGAATATTGATAATGCCCAGCCCTCTAACTTCTATAAAATCAGCCAATAATCCGGGGCTTTGGCCATCTAAAACCTTTGGGCCAATATGGGTAAATCGAGTGACGTCATCGGCAATTAATCTATGGCCACGTGCAATTAAGGCGAGTGCTAATTCGCTTTTTCCAATACCGCTATCACCTCTGATGAAAATCCCAACGCTATTTACTTCGATAAAGACACCGTGTTCAATCGTGTGTTCAGCTAAGGCTCGTGATAAAAAGAATCGACAGTTTTCAAGCAGTTGAGCATCGCTTAAGTCCGATTGAAATATAGGGATGTTATTGTTTTCAGAAAACTGAACTAGATGAGGGGCTAATTGTTCATTACGACTGAGAATTAACGCAGAAATTTGATTGCTAAACAATTGAGAGAGCAACTTTTCTTGCTTGTTTGGCGCTAAGCTTCGTAAGTAGTTGGCTTCTTGGTGTCCAATGATGGCAACACAAGAAGGTCTAACAATATTGAGATAATCGACAGCTTCAAATGATTTGGAAGCACTTGTCGAAAAGGTTATTTCTTTATCAAGGCCGACTTGGGTGGTGATAAATTTAAGATTTAAAAGTTTTTTAAAATCTTGATAAAACTGACCGATGGTGAGTTTTGATCGCATAAAAAATTAAGCGGTTTGCTCATTGATTTGAATGATTTTTAACATTGCCAAATTATCTTTGGCCTGTCTTATTTTGTTGCAATTTTCTGGTTCGGAAAACATTTTAGCGATCGAAGCTAAAATTTGTAAATGTTCATCTGTGGCTTGTTCGGGGACGATAATAGCAAAGACTAGATCAATGGGTTGATTGTCGATGGCATCGAACTCTATAGCTGGGGTAAGACTTAATAAGCAACCATAAGCGTGATCAATGCCAGAAGTACGGGCATGAGGCAAAGCAAAGCCATTACCAATGCCTGTGCTACTGAGTTGCTCTCGTTCAAAGAATAAATTAAACAGCGCTTTTGTATCAAGATTGAGTTCACTAGCGAAAAGGTCAGAGATAGATTGAATGAGCTTTTTTTTGCTACTGATTTCAAGCCCAGAGATAATACGGTTCTCTGATAAAATAGATGAAAGCAAAATCATGTAAGGGGCAAATAGTGGCTAAAAATTAGACTGCGAATGAGCAACTACTCAGATCACCGCTGAAATGCGCCAATTCGGCGTTCAAAATAGTCATTTACACATGTAAACTCACATTTGTTGCCTTGATTTGACGTATTTCAGCGGTGATCTGAGCAGTTACCCTACATTTGAACTACTCGCTGAGTAGTTACGCGAATGATAAGATTATTTCCGTACGATGCAAGTGGTTTAACGCCTTCCTTGGCATTTATTTAATGATACTTGTTATTTCTAAGCCACTTCAGGCATCACGCCTTTATTTCGATGGCTTCTCAGTTTTTCTTTGTGTTTTTTTCCTTGTCTATCGAGTTTGTCGATCATCCCATCAATTGCGGAATACATGTCGTCTTCGGTGTTGTCCGCAAATAAATTACCGCCGCTCACGTGCATTGTTGCTTCTGCTTTATGACGTTGTTTTTCAACGGAAAAGACAACGTGAATATCCAACGCATGATCGAAGTGTCGTTCTAAACGACCTATTTTTTCATTAACGTAATCGCGCATTGAATCGGTAATATCAACATGATGACCAGTAAGACTAACTTGCATAGGTAAACTCCTTAACAGTTTCAATTGTGTAATCGACCAGTTTGCTCTTGTGCTTCACCATTTCTGCGTTAAAAAATGGTCATTGGCAGGTGCCAATTCACATTTTTCGCCTTGAACTGATGAAGCACAAGAGCAATCTGAACGATTACGTTCTTTGCTGGATTTAAAAAATAAATCGAGCTTGGTTATAACGCCTTATAACAGGCGTTTTCTTTCATTCGATGGTGGAATATTGAGTGCTTCACGGTATTTTGCTACCGTTCTACGAGCTACATTGATCCCTTGTCCATCTAATAAAGTTGCAATTTTGTTATCACTTAAAGGTTTTTTGGGTAATTCTGCGGCGATTAATTTTTTTATTATGGAACGAATCGCTGTTGCAGAGCATGCACCGCCATCAGCTGTGCTGACATGGCTGGAAAAGAAGAATTTGAATTCTAAAATGCCATTGGGGGTGTGCATGTATTTATTGGTGGTAATGCGAGAGATAGTTGACTCATGCATTTCGAGTTGGTCGGCAATGTCTTTTAGCACCATAGGCTTCATTGCTTCTTCGCCATAGTTAAAATAATTGGTCTGTCTTTTAACAATCTCATTTGCTACCTTTAATAGCGTATCATGACGACTTTGCAAGCTTTTTATAAACCATTTGGCTTCTTGCAGATTATTTTTTAAGAAGGTGTTGTCGGCACTATTGTCACCGCGCTTAATTAAACTGGCGTATAAATTATTAACGGATAGTTTTGGTGCGTTGTCGGGGTTAATGCTCACAAACCATTCAAGGCCTATTTTTTTGACATAGACATCAGGAATTATATATTCGATTTGAACGCTGCTTAAGCTATGCCCAGGGTGGGGATTAGTTGAACGAATCAGTTCAATTATTTGGCTGAGTTCCGTCTCTGAGGCATTTAACCGACGTTTTAAAAGTGCGATGTCATTGTGCGCGAGCTGTTCTAAAAAACGATCGACTAAAATGAGTGCCTTTTTTAAATGTGGTGTATCCGAATTCATTCGTTTTAATTGAATGGTCATGCATTCTGATGGTGAACGAGCAGCAATGCCAATGGGATCAAAATTTTGAATGAGATTTAATATCGCCTCAATTTCATCCATGTCGATTTCGATGCCGTTGGGTAAACTGAGTCGTATATCTTCGAGTTGTTCGGTGAGATAACCGTGTTCGTCAATGCCATCGATGATGGATAAACCAATATTGTAATCAGTGCTGCTTAAACGTGCACCATCAAGCTGCCAGATTAGGTGGTCAATCAGATCATTGCTGGCTTCAGTTTTATTGTCATAGATATCTCGCTGGTCATCAGCGGATGGTGCCGCTGAGGTTGCTGACGCAGTGGCAGTGGGGCTACGATCATAAAAGTCTTCCCAGTCACTATCAGTGGCAAGTTCATCGGGTAGCTCTTGTTCGGCTCTGTTTTCAGCGAGATTGTCTGCCGAAGTTTTAATTTCGGTAATATCGTCATCATTTGCTTTAGCGTCTTCTTTTTTAATTTCACTGGTATTTTCTTCAGCGTCAAGCAGTGGGTTAGATTCTAAAATTTCTTGAATTTCGGTTTGCAGTTCTAATGAAGATAATTGCAGTAATTTAATGGCATGCTGCAATTGGGGAGTCATTGAAAGACTCTGGCCGATGCGTAATTGTAAGCTTTGCTTCATGCTGTTATGGCTTTATTGTCATTATTTTTATAAGTGTTGTTTGGTACAAAGATCTCATAGTGTATTTATAGCGTAAATTTGTCACCTAAGTAAAACTTTTTTACTTGTTCGTTAGATAAAATTTTATCTGCATCACCTTCGCAAAGTATTTTTCCTTCACCCATCACGTAAGAGCGTTGACAAATCCCCAGTGTTTCTCTCACATTATGGTCGGTAATAAGGACACCAATATCACGTTCGGCCAGTTGCCTAATAATATCTTGAATATCTAACACGGAGATGGGGTCAACCCCTGCAAAAGGTTCATCAAGTAAAATAAATTGAGGTTGGGCGGCAAGGGCTCGTGCAATTTCCACGCGTCTGCGTTCGCCACCAGATAAAGAAATACCTTGGCTGTCTGCAATATGATGAATTTGAAAATCATCCATTAATTGATTGAGATGGTGTTGATGATCTTTTTTCTTTAGTTTTTTATTAAGTTCTAAAATGGCGAGAATATTCTGTTTTACTGTGAGTGAACGAAAAATAGAGGCTTCTTGCGGCAAATAGCCTATGCCCATTTGGGCTCGTCGATGAATAGGCAGATTACCTATTTTTTGATTATTTAAAGTGATGTTGCCTTTGTCGTGTCTTATCAAACCAACAATCATATAGAAACATGTGGTTTTTCCTGCGCCGTTTGGCCCCAATAAACCTATTATTTCACCTTCCTTAACCTCTAAAGAAACCGATTTAACGACTTCTCTGCCTTTATAGGCTTTGGCTAGGTTTTGCGCTGAAAGAAGGTTCATTTATGACGCGGTAATATTGTTATGTGTACTCGATTAGCAGCGTCATTCTTGCCAGCCTTAATGTGTTCACTTTCGGTGTTTATGAGAATGTAATGAGACTTAATGTGCTCTTTGCCAGAGTTGAATTGAGCACTTTTTGTTAGGGTCAGCTGTGATTTTTTGTCTCTATATTCGATGTGTTCAGCAGAGCTTGTCATCCATTGTTGTTGCGCGTTGAGTTGTTTCAGTTGTGCAGGGCTACCTGTCATCTCCATATAATCAAGTTCGTTGTCGGTATCGAAATGTAAAGTAAGGGTGTCTGCTTTAATGGTTAAGCTGCCTTGATTGAGTATGACATTCCCTTTGTAGATGCTTATCTGTTGTGCTTCATTCATTTCAAGATGGTCGGCTTGAATGTCGATGGGTTTGTCTTGGTCTGTTTTTAACGCGGCCACACTCACGCTAAAACTCAGTAATAGTATGGCTATAAAGTAAATTTTAAGACTTTTTATCATTTCTGTAACGTGCTTTTACGGTGTTGAATTGGTGAATTTCCTTGTCCATATCTAGTGTCATACTGTGAGCGTTAATATACCAATCATCGGCTTCAACTTTAACACCAGAGTCAGAGATAACAAGGTTTTGTTGTATGTTAAAAAGGAGTTTATGGGCAAAAACATTAAAAGCGCCCGTGTCACTTTTTTTGTTTAAAACGACATTAGCATTGAATGTCATGATTTCTGTAGGATGAAGATAGTTTCCATTGTCCGCTTGAATTAGCCAAGTGTTTTTACGTTGCATTTGCATTTTAGGCTGTGATAACTCGCTCTTGTCTTCGTGTTTAAAGTGCTTTAAGAATGCGCTATTCAAAGTAAAATCAATGCTGCCATCTTTTTTGAAGCTGATTTGTCGGCTATTTTTTAAGTAGTAATCAATATTGTTGGGAATGACTAAGCTAGCCGTTGGCGGTCGTGTTATTGGTTCTTGCAGCCAGATGACTAAAGCGATGACGATGGCGATAGGCGCTAATACAAGAAGACTGCGTGGCATGATGGATGAGTTGTTATAAGTAGCTGTTAAGTTTGTCTTGTAATAGACCTTGAGCGTCTAAAATCAGTTCAATAATTTCACGTCCTGCACCGCAGCCACCCTTTACTTTAGTAACATAGTGCGCGTGCTGTTTAACAAAGTCATGTGCGTCACCTACTGCGACAGACAAGCCAACTTGGGTCATAACAGGCAGATCAACCACATCGTCACCAACGTACGCGATGTGCTCAGGTTTTACCCCTGTTTCTGCTAAGAGCTTTTTAAATGCAGGTCGCTTGTCACGGTATCCTTGATAAATGGTCGTTAAGCCAAGGTCATTCATGCGGTGTTTGACCAGCTCAGATTTTCGACCAGTGATGACAGCGGCATCTATGCCACATTCTAATAACATGCGAATACCATGACCGTCTTTAGAATTAAACGCTTTGTATTCGTCACCATTATTATCGAAATAAAGAGCGCCCGTTGTTAGCACGCCATCTATGTCGAAAATAACGAGTTTTATGTTTTTTGCTAGGTCATTGATATTTTTCATGGCTAAACTGTTCCAGTGTGTAATGGGACTTGTTTATACAAGTCTAAACGATCCCTGCTTGTAATAGGTCGTGTTTATGCGAGTCATACTATTCCTGCTTGTAATAGGTCGTGTTTATGCGAGTCATACTATCCTTGCTTGTAATAGGTCGTGTTTATGCGAGTCATACTATTCCTGCTTGTAATAGGTCGTGCATATTTAAGGCGCCGACAATTTTTTTATTGTCCACCACGATCAATGCATTAACTTTTTTCTGTTGCATAATGTTTAACGCTTCAGTGGCGATTTGATGCGAACTTATGGTGATGCAGTTAGGCGTCATAAAGTCTTTGATTTTTGATTGATGGATATTTGGTTCGGCTGCCAAGGTTCGACGTAAATCACCATCAGTGAATATGCCCTTAAGCTGTTTTTGGTCAATGATGGCTGCTATGCCTAAGCCTTTCTCGCTCATTTCTAGCAATGTGTCACTGAGTGTGGCATCACTATTAACGGATGGAATATCATCGCCTTTGTGCATGATGTCTTCAACACGCACTAATAATCGTTTTCCCAAGCTGCCACCAGGATGAGACAGGGCAAAATCAGCTTCAGTAAAGCCGCGTTTATCCAGTACTGCTATGGCTAAGGCATCGCCCATCGCTAGGCTGGCAGTGGTGCTAGAAGTAGGGGCTAAGCCTAAAGGGCAAGCCTCTTTGCTAACGCTGACGTCTAAATTGACGTTTGCAGCTTGAGCTAAGGTTGATTGCTCATTGCCTGTTAATGAAATGAGTGACACATTAATGCGTTTTAATAAGGGTAAGAGAACGCAAATTTCATTAGATTCACCCGAGTTAGATAGCGCAATGACGACGTCATCGCTCGTAATCATGCCGAGGTCACCATGGCTGGCTTCACCGGGGTGCATAAAAAAAGAGGGTGTTCCTGTGCTGGCTAGGGTTGCAGCAATTTTGTTGCCAATGTGGCCAGATTTCCCCATGCCAGTGACCACAATACGCCCCGAGCATTGCAAAATGATTTCGCATGCTTGATGAAACTTGTGATCAATACGATCAATTAAGTCATTGATGGCTTGCGCTTCTTGTTTTAAAACAGCCTTGCCTAAGGTGATGTATTGAGCGCTCATCTAGTCTTCCAGTATTTCCCAACGTCGATAGGCAGTATCAAGCTGTCTTTGCGTTTTATTCAGTTTATCTTGTTCTTTTTGTATAGTGATTTGGCTTTGCATGTAAAAATCAGCCGCGGCCATGGAGTTTTGCATCTCACTTAATTTCGCTTCAAGCGTTTCAATTTTTTTAGGTAAGTTTTTTAACTCTTTTTGTTCGTTGAGGTTTAATTTTTTTGTTTCTGGCTTTGCTTTTTTTGCAGGGGCTGATTTTCGGGCGACGGCTTTAGGTTTGGTATCCTTTTCACGTTGCCACAGCCAATCAGCATAACCACCGATATAATTTTTAACCGCTCCATTTTCTTCAAATACGATGGTGCTGGTGACGATATTATCGATAAAGGCTCGGTCGTGGCTGACTAAAATAAGCGTGCCATCAAACTCGGCTAGTAGCTCTTCTAAAAGCTCTAGGGTATCCATATCAAGATCATTGGTGGGTTCGTCCATGACCAAAAAGTTGAATGGTTTAGTGAACAGTTTGGCTAGCATCAAACGATTGCGCTCACCACCTGATAGTGTGGAAACAGGCGTGTTAATTTGTTTGTCAGAGAATAAAAATTCTTTTAAGTAACCAATAACGTGTTTGCTTATGCCATTGATTTCAACGCGATCCTTACCCGCATCAAGATTTTCTAAGACAGACTTGGTGTCATCTAAGTTATTACGCAGCTGGTCATAGTAGGCAATATCTAATTTAGTGCCGAGTTTGATACTGCCTTGTTGAGGCTCGATGTCGCCCAGTAATAATTGAATCAGCGTTGATTTGCCACAGCCATTGGCCCCGATAATGCCGATTTTTTCACCACGTAATACTTTAATAGAGTAATTGTTGACGATGGTTTTTTTAGTGTCTTCGCCCCATGAGTAGCTGATGTCTTTAGCTTCAATAACGATTTTTCCAGAGCTATCACTGCTTTGGGCGGTAAAATTGGCCTTTTTAACGGTGTCACGGCGTGCTGAACGATCTTTACGCATCGCTTCTAAGGCTCGAACACGGCCTTCGTTTCTGGTGCGACGTGCTTTTATGCCTTGGCGCACCCAAACTTCTTCTTGAGCTAGTTTTTTGTCAAATAGCTTGTTTTCGGTTTCTTCAATGGCTAATTTGGCCGCTTTACCTTCTACATATTGCTCATAGCTGCCATTCCAACGAGAAATAATGCCACGATCTAGATCAATAATAGCGGTGGCGACATTTCTTAAAAATGAACGATCATGGGTGATGAATAATAGGCTACCTTGAAAGGTTTTTAGAAAGTTTTCTAAGCACAATATTGATTCTATATCCATATGGTTAGTCGGCTCGTCGAGCAGTAGTAAATCAGGTTTGGCGACCAGTGCTTGAGCCAGTAACACACGGCGTTTACGGCCTCCAGATAAGCCTGCAAAGTCATCGTCACCATTTAACTCAAGCTGAGATAAGGTCGTGGCGATTAATTGTTCCAGATTCCAACCATTATTGGCATCAATGTCATGTTGTAATTCAGCCATTTTATTCATCGATTGATCATCGGTGGCACCACTGGAAATAATATTGTGCCAATCGGTAATCGTTTTACCTAAGCTGCCTAAGCCTTGCGCCACAACGTCATACACTGAGCCGTGAGTATCGTGAGGCACTTCTTGAATCAACTGGGTGATTTTAATACCGTTTTGTACAATGACCTTGCCCTCATCAGGTTTTTGCATACCTGCGATGAGCTTCATTAAGGTGGATTTACCAGCGCCATTTTTTCCCACAATACATAATCGCTCATTATGTTCTATGCTCATATCAGCATGGTCTAAAATAGGTTGGTCGCCGAAGCTGTGAAAAATATTGGTAAGGGTGACAATGGCCATGACGAAGATCTACTATTAATTAATTTAAAAACGAACTGGATAAGAATTCGCTAGTCTATAACAGCACTATCCTTTTGTATTGAGGTAAATTGTGGCAACTACGTTAAATGTTTTAAATTTTAAAGCTAAAAGCAAAGTCAAAGAAGATTTTAGCCCCATAAATCACTCAGTAGATGTTGATTTACTGCATATTCATTACGCAGTAGCGATTATATTGTTGGCTTTTTATGGTGTTGCAGTGTGCCCTTTTATTGATGAGTTGCCCCTGCCTCATTTGGTTGCCCCGATTTCAGCCACTTTTATATTAATGGCTTTAGCGCGACAGTTACTGTGGCAAAAACTGGTTGAAGTAGCCCCGTTAGAGCGAAAAACGTCTACTATATTTAAATTAGATATGGCGCTATTTTTGTTTTTTGGGCTATTACTGGCAAGCCATAACTATTTTTTTTATGACTTCCCACTAGAAAGTGGCGTAAAAATTATTGTGGGCATGCTCTCGATAGGTTGGTTTGTCTCTGTTGATATCGCTCTTTATAACGAGCGTTGCCTTAGCCTATTTTTGAAAAAAATAGGCGTGCATCTAAGACAAAGCAAACGCTATATATCGCTAACGAAAAAATTTACAGTTTTTGCTTTTATAAGTTTGAGTGTTGTGGCCGTTACCTTGTTGTTGGTGGTCTATAAAGATGTTGGCTGGATAATAGCTCAGGGCGATGAGATCGTTGCGCGTCAAGCACAGATTCTTATCATGTTAGAATTTTTGTTTGTGCTTGGAATATTGCTGGTTTATTTACTTAAAATTATACAAAGCTATAGTAAAAGCTCAGACTTTTTCTTAAAAAATCAAAACCAAACCTTGATTGCCTTGGCCGAAGGTGATTTGAGCGTGTCTGTGCCTGTCACGAGCAATGATGAATACGGCATTATGGCAAATTTAACCAATGCCATGATTGACGAGTTAGTCGCTCAAAAAAGAGAAATTCAGCAAACACGAGATACCACTATTTTAGCGTTAAGCTCATTGGCTGAAACCAGAGACAATGAAACAGGCGCACACATTTTAAGAACTAAATACTATGTTAAGGCCTTGGCAGAAGAGCTGAGTCAGCAGCCAAAATTTGCCGCCAAACTCAGTCCTGACATGATAGTTTTAATGTATAAATCAGCCCCTTTACATGATATTGGTAAGGTCGGGATTCCTGATAAAATTTTATTGAAGCCGGGTAAGTTGGATTTTGATGAGTTTGAAATCATGAAGACTCATGCCGCATTAGGAGGCCAGGCTATTCGAGCGGCAGAAGAGCAAATGGGCGGCACTTCGTTTTTAAATATAGCCAAAGAAATAGCAGAATCGCATCATGAAAAATGGGATGGCAGTGGCTACCCAAATGGATTAAAAGGCGAAGAAATACCTTTGTCCGCTCGTTTAATGGCCTTGGCTGATGTGTATGATGCGCTAATCTCTAAGCGAGTTTATAAAGAAGCATTTAGTCATGAGCGAGCTAAAGGCATTATCTTAGAGGGTGATGGCAAGCACTTTGACACTGATGTGATTAAAGCATTTTTAGTGATTGAAGATAAGTTTTTGACTATTGCTAAAACTTATAAAAATTAATCCATGTTGGTTTAAGCCAGCAGAGCCATGGTTTGAAAGTATAAAACGATTTGATACATAACAAACCCAGTTAACAGCACTAAGCCTTTAGTGCGGTTGATGACGGCATCTTGCTTTAGTGGGAACTTAACCAATATATATAGCAGTATGGTCATGCCAATCATGACGGGTAAGTCTCGGCTAATTGCAGAAGAGGCAATGGTGAAGGTGGTGAGTAAACCCGGAATAGCAATAACGGCCAGTGAGTTAAATAAATTAGAGCCTATCACATTGCCAATGGCTAAATCGGGTTCGCCTTTTCTTACGCTGGCAATGGCTGCGGCTAACTCGGGTAAGCTAGTGCCTAAGGCTACAATGGTTAAGCCAATAATAAGTTCGGGTACTCCGAGTG
>CAZORZ010000015.1:0-227 GCA_964582255.1 uncultured Gammaproteobacteria bacterium
AAGAAGAAAAAGAATATTTAGACGGCCCAGTAAATGAGTTGTGTGCAATGATAAATGATTGGGAAATTACTCATGAATTGAATGATTTACCCAAACCAGTCTGGTCTTACTTAAAACAGCAAAAGTTTTTTGGCATGATCATTCCAAAAAAATATGGTGGATTAGAGTTTTCAGCCTATGCACATTCAAATGTGGTGATGAAGATATCTGCAAGAAGCATAACGGCT
>CAZORZ010000015.1:279-4285 GCA_964582255.1 uncultured Gammaproteobacteria bacterium
TACACTATGGCACTGAAGAACAAAAAGACTATTACCTCCCACGGTTAGTTGATGGTCGAGAAATTCCTTGTTTTGCCTTAACCGGCCCCAGTGCAGGTTCAGATGCGGGATCAATTCCAGATACTGGAATAGTGTGTAAACGCATTTTTAAAGGAAAAAAGACACTAGGGTTTTTATTAAATTGGGAAAAAAGATATATCACCTTAGGGCCTGTGGCGACAGTTTTAGGCTTAGCCTTTAAAGCCTATGACCCAGAAGGCTTATTAGGTGACAAAGAGGCGCTAGGAATAACCTGCGCCCTAATCCCGACTAAAACCAAAGGGGTTACCATTGGTAAGCGACATTTTCCATTAAATGCGTCGTTTCAAAATGGCCCTAATCAGGGTAAAAATGTTTTTATACCAATGGATTGGTTAATATGTGGTTAAGCAAGAATAGGACAAGGTTGGCAAATGCTAGTTGAATGCCTGTCAGTAGGGCGCGGGATATCATTGCCCGCACTCAGTGCTGGGTCAGGTAAACATGCTTTACGCACCACAGGAGCCTATGCGCGCATAAGAAAGCAATTTAGAACATCAATAGGGAAATTTGAGGGTGTGGAAGAAGCCATTGCTCATTTAGCAGGTAAAACATATCTGATGGAAGCAGGGCGGTTATTAACCTTGTCAGCCTTAGATGCGGGCGAAAAACCCTCAGTGATAACTGCAATATTAAAATATCACAATACAGAAATGATGCGTGATGTGGTGAATAATGCAATGGATATACATGGTGGACGTGGAATTTGTATGGGGCCTTCTAACTATATTGGCCGACATTATCAAACCGTACCCGTTGGTATAACCGTAGAAGGCGCTAATATTTTAACGCGAACCATGATAATTTTTGGGCAAGGTGCGATGCGATGCCACCCTTGGTTAATTAAAGAGATTGAAGCCGTTAATAATGACGATGAAAAGAAAGGTCTAGAAAAATTTGATGATGCACTATTAGGGCACATTGGCTATTTATGCTCAAATATAAGCCGTGCATTTATCGTTGGCTTAAGTGGTAGCCATTTGGCAAAGTCGCCGATTAGTGGCCGTGTTTCAATTTATTATAAGCGTTTGAATCAAATGAGTGCCGCATTTTCAGTGATTTCAGATCTAACCCTAATGCTGCTAGGAGGAGCATTTAAACGTAAAGAAAAGTTGTCTGGGCGTTTTGCAGATGCGCTAAGTCATATGTTTTATGTGTCAGCAGTACTAAAGAAATATCAAGATGATGGTCAACCAAAACACGATTTAGCATTAGTCGAATGGGCATGTCGTTATAGTTTGTATCAAACACAAATAGCACTAGATGAAATATTACGTAATTTTCCCTCTAAGGCATTAGGTTTAGTTATTAGAGTGATTATATTTCCTTTAGGCTTAAGCTTACGATTGCCAAATGATGGGTTAGGACATCGAGTTGCGGCACAAATGATTAAAAACTCGACTGCAAGAGATAGATTAACCGAAGGGTTATTTATCAGCAATGATGAAAATGATATCACCGGGCGGCTAGAGATTGCGTTAGAAAAAGTAGAGAGAGCCGAGCCGATTGAGAAAAAACTTAAAGCTCAAAAACAAACAAAACCAGATTTAGTCACGGAACAACAATGGCATAAGCAATTAGTAGAAAAAAACATTCTGACAGAAGAAGAGGCAGATACCTTAAAGCAAGCGTCAGATGCAACAAGACAAGTTATTATGGTGGATGATTTTTCATCTTTAAACATTAAAAAAACCAACACAAAAGAAAAAAAATAAGCAGAAACCGTGCTTCACAAATTTAGCAATGATATTAAATTATCAGCGCTATTTAATGGTTCTGAGGTAGTAAATAGCATGTAAAAGCTCACTGTAAAGATATTAGAGTTTAAACCAAAGAAATAATTAGTGATTATAGGCAATCATTAATTGACACAAGGGCGTCAAATAAAGATAATGCGCGCCTTATTTTTTATTGAATACCTAGGATAAACATGGCTAATACAGCATCTGCAAAGAAACGCGCTAAAACAGCGGAAAATCGTCGTCAACGTAACGCAAGTCAGCGTTCAATGATGCGTACATTCGTCAAACAACTTCTTGCAGCGATTGCTGACGGAAATAAAGAAACAGCTCAAGCTGCTTACACTAAAGTGTCACCGATTTTAGACAAGGCGGCTACAAGCGGTATAATCAGTAGAAATAAAGCGGCACGTCAAAAAAGCCGTTTAAACAAACAAGTTAAAGCACTGGCATAAAAACTTTATGCTCAGCATAAAAAAACCGGCTTATGCCGGTTTTTTTATGTCTCAAGAAAAGCTCAAGTAAGTTCCTAAATTGTTTTAAGGGTTTTTAACTCTCGAAAATAATTCGCCATACACCGTCGGCATCTTTTTTCCAATACAGCTGCTTATCTGACACTGAATTAAAATTATTACTTTTGTAATCTTGCACAAATTCTAATAAACGTAAATTTTGTTCTCCTGGATATTGAAAAATATTCAAATTAGAAAACTCCATTTTAACAAAATCCTTTTTGCGGTTGACCCATTTTTTATGCCCTGCAATTTGTTTTAGATTTCTGCCATCAACAAAATAATCTGCTGAATAATGACTCATATAGCTTTTATGGTTCAAACTCTCCCAATCCTGTTGCCATAATGAAAAAGTCTGCAAAGTTTTTAGTTGTGCCTGTTGCCATTCTTCTTGACTGATCCAATTGATGCTTTTAACCAATAAAACAGGTGTTTTTAACTCAGTCGAAATATAACGGTCTATGAGTCGCATATCATCGTTACTCATGACAAAGCAGCCATCACTTGCTTGTGGTGCGCGGTTATAGGTATAAGAAGGCGTACCATGCAGCCAAATACCGCTGCCAGTGCGTTTTTGTTTTCTATCCCATATATTAGGATAGTTAATAGGGAAGGCGCCCGTACCGTATAAATCTGGTAATTTTTTGCCATCAATATATTTAATAAAATGATACACCCCAATTGGTGTCTTTTGATCACCTTCGACTTGCTTGCCAAAGCCCTTTAAACCGATGGTTAAGAAAAAATCGGTCTCATAGGTTGGGATACCTTGTTCATTACGAAACACATAAACACGGGCCTCGGTCATATCGGCAATAATGATGTAAGGTTGATTGTCAGCTAATAATAAAACATCGGCAGGTACCAGTTGTTTAAAGTCATTCGCTTTTAAGTGGTTAAAGCGTTTGATGAATTCATTATTAAGGTCAGAGCGTTTTGATAAGTTATCACCTAGCCCAGCACCTATAGTTTTAACAGGTTGAATACGAGCCAGTAACATATCGGCATACATCACCTGAGCAATTTTACTGCTAGGATATTGTTTAATGAGTGCCTTACTTTTGCTTAATGCATCATCTAAACGTGAGGCTTGTATATCGGTGCCTGCGTCTAAAATAGAGTGTTCGTAGGTATTTTTTTTATGTTCTGGCTGTGCAAAAAGTAATGTCGGAAAGAATAGAAAGAGGATAAAAAACTTCATTTATTCAGAATTTCCTTGAGCAGCTATAAGACCGATAAAGTGACTTCATAAGTAATCAGCCACTGGTTATTGATTAAAGTAAGGTGCATACGTTTACGCACCTTGTCTTGGTAAGTGTTCGAACGATAGATTTGATCGAAGTTCACATAAGCTTTTTTATAGCTTATTTTAATATCAAAATTACTGACATTAACGTAAATTTTACCGGGGCGAGAAATGCGTTGTTTACGCTGTTTTAACCAAGTGTTATGGCTGATGCCTTTAGGCGCAAAGCCTTTAGCATAGCTATTAATATAATGAGCATAATTCTTATTGTTCCACGCTTTAGCCCAGTTTAAAACAGCTTGTTTGGCCGAAGGAAGTTGACTACTGGGTGTTACCTTTATCGGTTTTGGTTTTATGATTATTGGAGGTTTAATCTGTGCTACTTGAACTGGTTTTTTAATAATAGGCTTAATCGGGGCTTGGGCAATAAC
>CAZORZ010000015.1:4385-11354 GCA_964582255.1 uncultured Gammaproteobacteria bacterium
AGTTTTTTGGCTTGCTCAAACTGCTTGTTTTTTTGATAGGCCAGAGCAGTATAAAATAAGACAGACGGAGAATTAGGATTAAGGCGTTTTAGTTCTTCACCAACACGGATGGCCTGTTTATATTGATTGTTTTTTAGCTGAATTTTTAGATCGTGTAAGGTATTAACCGCATGGGCAGGACTAAAAACACACAAAAATAAGATTAAAAACAAAGCCTTCATACAAGTATCACTGTAAAAAATTTAAGATAATGTAACTACTCAGCTTAACGTAAAATTGAGCAGTTACCCTATTTGTAACAACTCGTTAAGCCGTCACACAAAGAATACCGATAGACTATTTTATTTTAGTAACACGTCCTAGTAAAATATTCATTTTGAACCATAATTCAACGATATTTTATAAAAATTATACATTTGGAGCAATATAAGCGATGAAAAAAATATCAATTATCGGTGCAGGCCGAGTTGGTGAGTCTACGGCTCAATTTATTGCTGAAAAAAATCTGTGTCAGCATCTCATGTTAATCGACATTCGAGAGGGTGTGCCTGAAGGAGTGGCATTAGACATCCAAGAAACAGCACCCTTGTTAGGCTTTGATACACAGGTCAATGGCTGTCATAACCCAGAAGGTATCAGCGACTCAGATTTAATTATTGTCACAGCAGGCATTTCGCGACAGCCAGGCATGTCTCGTTCAGACATTTTAGAAGTGAATGTTAAAATAATGGATCAAATTGCTGTCGAGATTAAAAAATATTCGCCAAATGCGCTTATAATTGTTGTATCCAATCCTGTTGATTCAATGACTTATCGCATGTTCAAGCAATGTGGTTTTAAACGAAATCAAATCATGGGACAAGCCGGGGTATTAGATTCAACACGCATGGCGAGCTTTATTGCGATGGACACAGGCTTATCCGTTTTAGATATTAATGCAATGGTGTTAGGTGGACATGGTGACACAATGGTACCGATGATTCGTTTTACAACGATTTCAGGCATTCCTATCGAACATTATATGGATGAGCAATCGATCGAAGAAGTAATAGAGCGTACTCGTTTTGGCGGAGCTGAAATTTTAAGTTTACGCCAAACCAGTAGTGCTTACGATGCACCAGCGGCGGCTATTACCACCATGGTTGAGGCAATAGTACATAATCGTAAACGCATTCTTCCTTGTGTTGCTATTTTAGACGGCGAATTTGGCGAGCAAGACGTTGCGATGGGGGTTCCCTGTGTGCTCGGGGCAAAAGGCATTGAGCGAATTATCGAGTTGCCATTAAATGAAAAGGAAAAAAGAATGTTTCATTCTTCATTAGCGAGTATAAAAGAGGATTTACAAAACCTACCGTAGAGACCCTGTTAATGCGAAAAGATATTTTTTATATTGTTGATTCTAATAATGTGATGTATCAATTTTGGTATCAAAAAAGAAAAAAAGAAGACATTAAGTTTCCAGTTTTAGAGGCATTTAAGTGCTTTACCGCTACTCTATTGAGCAATGAAAACCCACGTTGCGTGGTGTTTGTGTTTGACCAAAGGTTAAAAAACTCACAAAGGAAGGCGTTAAATCCAAATTATAAAAAACAGCGAAAATCGACACCTAAAGAATTAGAATTACAGTTTGGAATGTGCGAAACATGGTTGCAACAACAGAAAATACCGAATATAAGCAGTGCCGTGGTTGAAGCTGATGATGTGATTGCCACCTTAGTAAAGACTTATCGGCAACAGTTTGCATCGATCACTATTATTAGTAGTGATAAGGATTTATGTCAGTTGATTGATGAGGGTGATAGATTATGGGATTTACAAAAGGATATTCAGCTTAGCAAAAAAGACATTATTAAAAAAACAGGCGTTCAGCCAAAACAAATCGCAGATCAATTAGCCTTAGCGGGTGATAAATCAGATAATATTAAGGGTATTCCAGGTATTGGCTTACATACCGCAGCCAAACTATTGATTAAATTTGGCACGCTTGAAAATATCATAAAACAGCGCGTTAATATAAAAGATATGAAATTTAGAAATGCACTTTTTGTACATCAACAAATTAATCAACATTATGAGACGTTGGCACTTAATAAACAATTAACACGCCTCTATGATGATGTTGAGGGTATCGAGCAATTAAAAATATGTCGAGATTAATTTTATTAAACAAACCGTTTCAGGTGCTAAGCCAATTTACCACTGATGGCGATAAAAAAACATTGAGCGATTTTGTACCGATTAAAAATGTGTATCCAGCAGGGCGATTAGATTATGACAGTGAGGGATTATTGTTATTAACGGACGACGGCAAGTTACAACAAAAGATTAGCGACCCAAAATTTAATAAAAACAAAACCTATTGGGTACAAGTTGAGCATATACCTGATGAACAGGCGTTAGATAAATTACGCAAAGGCATTCGTTTAAAAGATGGTTTTACCAAGCCAGCAAAGGTAAAAAAGATAGCACCTCCGGCTATTTTATGGGATAGAAACCCACCGATAAGAGCGCGTAAAAATATTCCGGATCAATGGCTTGAGATAACCATTCAAGAAGGCAAAAACCGTCAGGTTCGTCGTATGACAGCAGCCATTAATCACCCTGCTTTACGCTTAATACGTTATAAAATAGATCAATGGACTATTGATGATCTTATGCTTGGTGAATATAAAATCGTGCATATAACGCCATGATGATTTGGTCGCATATAGAACAAGTGATTAGTGACCGTACCGCATCTTTATTTCAAATTAAACAGCGTCAATCCTTATCAGGTGGTGATACCAATATTGCTTATAAAGTCAGTGATGGTGTACGTCATTATTTCGTTAAAATGAATCGAAAATCACAAGCCTTTATGTTTTTGGCAGAAGGCGTGGCACTTAATATGTTGCAAAAAAGTAACACGATTATAGTGCCAGAGGTCATTGCACAGGGCGTGTATGGCTCGGACAGTTATTTGGTGCTTGGCTTTATAGACATGCAAGGCCAGCCAGACAGCCGTTTATTTGGTGAGAAATTAGCACAATTACATAGCTGTTATGAGCAACAATTTGGTTTTGATGTAGACAATATCATTGGCGCTACAGCACAAGTGAATGCTTGGACCGATAATTGGGTAGAGTTTTGGCAAAAACACCGCTTAGGGCGACAATTAGAATTGGCAAGGCAAAACGGTTTAGACCATAAATTGTATGACTTAGGGTTGCAACTGATTGATAAAACACCGTACTTTTTTCAAAGCTATCAACCCAAGGCATCATTACTGCATGGTGATTTATGGCGCGGAAACTGGTCTGCTAATGCTCATGGCGAGCCAATTCTCTTTGACCCAGCAAGCTATTTTGGCGATCATGAAGCTGATTTAGCGATGACAGAATTATTTGGACATCCTGGGGTTCACTTTTATGAATCTTATCAACAGTATTTTGTGATTGATGATGGTTATGCGGTGCGAAAGTTATTTTATAACGTATATCATATTATAAATCACGCCAATTTGTTTGGTGGTGAATATGTGAACCAAGCCATTAATAGCATTGAACAGCTATTGGCGGAATAGTTTTACAACATTATCGTGAATAAAAATAATTATCTTTTATAAATTATAATAAGGCATTAAATCTCCCCAAGAGATTATTTTATTAATCTGTTATAGACATAAATAACGCAGAATGATAGAAATTATAACGCTAAAAAAACGGGTTTCTTTATATGATTAAAATTGGTACTCCATTAAGTCAATCTGCTGTTCGTGTGATGTTATGTGGGGGTGGCGAACTAGGTAAGGAAGTGGTGATTGAATTACAGCGTTTTGGTGTTGAAGTGATTGTCGTTGATCGTTATGCCAATTCACCTGCGATGCAAGTGGCTCATCGCAGTTATGTGATTAACATGTTAGATGGCGATGCTTTACGGCAAGTTATTGAACAAGAAAAACCAGCTTACATTGTTCCAGAGATTGAGGCCATTGCGACGCAAACATTAGTTGAGCTTGAACAAGAAGGCT
Organism: uncultured Gammaproteobacteria bacterium; assembly: GCA_964582255.1. GTDB lineage: Bacteria > Pseudomonadota > Gammaproteobacteria > CAYZQE01. The sequence continues at coordinate 8,395 of CAZORZ010000015.1, forward strand.
ATTTTATTATCCCAAGCGCTAAAGCGGTACACCTAACCATGAACCGTGAAGGAATACGCAGCTTAGTGGCAGAAGAGCTGGGCATAAAAACCTCCCCTTACCAGTTTGCGAGTACTTTCGAAGAGTTAGAATTCGCCATAGCGGGTGTTGGCTTACCGTGTATTATCAAGCCGATAATGAGCTCATCAGGTAAGGGACAAAGCCTGATAAAAACAGCCTCTGATGTTGCATCAGCTTGGGCATATTCACAACAAGGGGGTCGCAGTGGTGCAGGAAAAATTATTATTGAAGGTGTCGTTGATTTTGATTATGAAATCACTTTATTAACCATAAAAACAGAGACCGAAACCGTTTTTTGTGAGCCGATTGGGCATCTACAAGTTGATGGTGATTATCAACAATCATGGCAGCCTCAAGCGATGACGGAACCTGCATTAATAAAAGCTCAACACATAGCTAAAACAGTGACAGATGCATTAGGTGGTCGCGGTGTGTTTGGTGTTGAGCTATTTATAAAAGGTGATGACGTTATTTTTAGCGAATTATCGCCAAGGCCGCATGACACAGGCATGGTGACGATGATCTCACAAGACTTGTCGCAATTTGCATTACATGCTCGGGCGATATTAGGCTTACCCATACCGACTATCACCCAATATGGCCCAGCAGCATCGAGTGTTATACTGGCGGATGGAGAGTCCAATAATGTGGTATTTAATAACGTAGACCAAGCTTTGAGACAAAAACACACTCAGTTACGCTTATTTGGTAAGCCAGAGGTGAGTGGTCATCGACGTATGGGTGTTGGTTTGGCAAGAGACGAATCAATAGAAAAAGCGATAGAAAAAGCTAAACAGGTCAGCTCGGCGGTGAGCTATTCTTTATGAATTTCTGTTTTGTGCAAAGGTTTCTTTATAGCTTAGAGGCTAAATTATAACGTAGGCTATCGCTATATTGAGCTATGGTGCTGATTAAGCCAGAATCCATAGCTTCTGCGCCTCTTAGTGCATAGATAGAAAAATGGATTGAAGCTTGCCTATGGTGGTTAAGTGTTATCTTGGTATATTAGAAAGCATTAATATAATAAGTCTATCAACACCGACAAAAAAAGACTATATTAGTTATAAAGGTAACGATTAGGAGATTATTATGATTTTTAATGTAGAAAATATTAAATGTGGCGGATGTGTTAATTCAATTCAATCAAAATTAAAAGAAATTGATGGCGTGACAGACGTAGACGTTGATATTGAAAATGGCGTTGTTGACATTAAAACAAGCGATGATAACGATGCGACCCGAGATATTTTGGCTAAGGCCTTATTGGGCATGGGATATCCTGAAGAAGGTACGGCAGAAGGCTTTAGTTCTGTTAAGGCGAAGGCAACATCTTTTGTCAGTTGTGCTGTTGGTAAAATGAAATAAATGGCACTAACGCCTCAGCACTGGAGCGATCAGCTTCATGAGGCGTTAAAATCTTCAAATCAACGCATAATTGTACAGTGCGTGGGTGATTTTGAGTGGGCTAAATCGTTAGCTAATACACTGACTCAACAGTTAGATTCGATGACTTTGAGCGATCACAGTGATTTTCCTGCGGCCATTCCTTTTAATAAAAGCATTCAGCTTTTAGGCCAACAAACACAAGTTGTTATTTACGATGCCTTTGGCGGTTTTCATGTTGATTCTTTTGCCAGAGCAGTCGGTTTAATTCAGTCGCCTGGTTTTTTGCTGTTATTACGTCCCGAGTCTCAACAATGGCTTGAACAGAAGGATAATCATAATGTTTGGCAAAATGAGGTTCAAGGGCATCAACACTTTTTAAGTTCTTTTTTAAAGAAACTACAAAATAGTACGTCGGTTATTTGTTGTATTCAAAGTCAGTCATTACCCAATATTGCACCATTAACACCATCACCTCCGACACCTATAAATAAAACCACTGGTTTGGCACGACAACAGCAATTAGCTTGGGAAACTTTGCAGCATGTCTTAAGCACCGAGTTATCGTCAATTTTTTTGTTAGCACCTCGTGGCCGTGGTAAAAGCACCTTATTAGGACGATGGCTAAACCAGCACGAATTTAATAATAAACAATTTATAATGACCTCTGACTCTAAAAAGGCAGTGGGTGCTTGTTTACACTATATTAAAGATTGCGAGCATGTCCGATATGTCGCGATAGACGAATTACTTAAGCAGCAACTCAGCGTAGATTGCGTGATTGTGGATGAAGCGGCAACTATTCCCGTTAGCCTGTTATTCCAACTTAAAAGTAGCTATAAGTCGGTTATTTATACATCAACGACAGATGGTTATGAAGGCACAGGCAGTGGTTTTACAAAGCAGTTTTTAAGCGCATTTAAACAGCATGAGGCTAAGATAATTAATTTAAAAGAGCCAATGCGCTGGGGGAAAAATGATTTATTAGAGGCGTGGACAGATAACACCTTATTGATTAATGTCGAACCAGCCACGGTTATTCGTTCTTCACAAGTGACAATTCAGCAAGTGACACAACAACAGTTAAGTAATGATGACTCTTTATTGGTGCAAACATTTCAATTATTAAAAACAGCTCATTACCGTACACAAGCATCAGACCTTAGAGTGTTGTTGGATAATCCAGATATCACGTTATTTTTGGCGATGAACAAGGATCAGGTGATTGCAGTGATGTTATTAAGTTTTGAAGGTGATATAGACGCAGCATTATGCACTGAGATTTATTACGGTAGGCGTAGACCTCGTGGGCATTTATTAGCTCAAGGTTTAACCGCCCATGCTGGGTGCAAACATTTTGCGCAGTTAAAAGGGATACGAATACAGCGCATTGCGGTTAGTGATGTTAATCGAAATCAAGGTGTTGGTTCTTTATTGATTGAAGCGGCAAAACAATTTGCCACTCAGAAAAATGCCGATTATTTAGGCGCAATTTTTTCTTTAGACGAACATAAAAT
>CAZORZ010000016.1:0-10999 GCA_964582255.1 uncultured Gammaproteobacteria bacterium
TGCTCAAGCATCTGTCGACTTGAATTGTTCTGGCTCTGGCTCTGGCTCTAAAGAAGATGCTTCCTTTTGATGATGTTCGGTCGTTTTTTGCGGATCATCAGCGGACCGATTGCTTGATAATACGGAAGCAGCCAATGAAGCCAGACGATTTTCTAGGGTCACATTAATCACTGATTGAGCCGATTTAATAACACAGCCTCCGCGAGTCAGCATTGGGTCTTCTATAAAGGACCACTTTAAATCATCATCCATATCATCAATGGCTAGCGCCTCTTTCACTAAGGCTGCATCTTCGGGGTGTATGGTAATTTTAATTTTACGTGACGATGCTGGCAACAGCTTTATCGACTCACGAATTAACCCTACAATTTCATCAGGGTTGGTTTTAATTTCTCGGCGCACTAACTGTTGTGCTAGAGTCACCGCTAGCAGCTCTAATTGTTTTTCCACTTCTTGATTAATCATTTCAATCGGAGCTTCAAAGCAATGCATAAAAGAGCGCAATTGCTCATGTAGCCTATTCGTTTCTTTAAGCGATTGAGTTAAACCCCGATCAAACCCTTCTTGAAATCCCTTATCACTGGCTTCGTCAAAGATCTCTTTTTTTAATTCTTCACGCCATTGTTGTTGATAATTTTCTTTTAATTTTTGGATTGCAGTTAATTTTTCATCTGCTTTGATTTGCTTTTTACTTTTACTTTTACGCGATAAAGATGGATCTATTTCATGCTTTATGACCTTATTTGAACCTACAACCATTTCGGGCAGCGCCCAAAGATCAGCGGCTACTACCATTACTTCTGGGGCTTCAGGCGGCTTGTCTGCTGGATTTTCTACAGCTGGCTCATCAATCGCCTGATCGAGCATATCATCAAGCATTGAATTTTCTTCTGCTTGAGGTTCGATCACTAGACCATTTCCTCACCGCCACCACCGCCAAGGGTAATTTCACCTGCTTCTTCTAGTCCTTTGGCTATGGTTAAAATTTCTTTCTGAGCTGTTTCAACTTCGCTTAATTTGACAGGGCCTTTAGCTTCCATATCTTCAACTAACATTTCTGCTGCACGAGACGACATGTTTTTAAGGAATTTTTGTTGAAATTCTTCATCAACACCCTTAAGTGCCAAAATAAGTAGGTCGCTTGATATTTCTCGAAGCATGGTTTGCACACCGCGATCATCCATGGCACGTAAATCATCAAACACAAACATTAAGTCACTGATCTTCATATGCAGATCTTCATTTTCTGTTTTCACTTCTTCCATAATGACACTTTCAATAGCTGTATCAACAAAGTTTAAAATATCTGCTGCTGTCTTTTCACCGCCGACCATGGATGATTTAACATTGTCGTTATCGGTGAAATACTGTTCCATAATGGCATCTAGCTCTTTTATTGCTGCGGGCTGCACACCATCTAAGGTCGCAATTCGCATTAAAATGCCAGAGCGTGTATTTTGAGGTAAATTCATCAATACTTGAGCTGCACTTTCTGGTTCTAAATAGGATAAAACAATTGCGATGATTTGCGGATGCTCTAACTTGATAATTTCGGCAATTGACTTGGGGTCCATCCATTTTAATGATTCTAAGCCATTGCTGCCACTGCCCATTAAAATTCGATCAATAACATTACCGGCCTTATCACCTAATGCTTTTTCCAGCATGCCTCGAATATAGGTGTCATTGCCAATACCAAGTGCTGTTTTTGATTCTAATTCATCTAAAAATTTATCGATGACTGATTCAACCATTGGACGCGATATATCTTCCATCGTCGCCATGGTAGAACCCACTTCTTGGACTTGTTTGGGATTCATGTGTTGCAAAATTTCTGCTGCTATATCTTCACCTAATGTGAGTAATAAAAGCGCAGCCTTTTCCGATCCCGTCATTTTAGGGATATCGGAAGATGCCTCAGTCGCAACTGGAGCTTGCGATTCTTCTTCTTTTTCTTTAGCCATTATTCTTCAGCTCCTACCCAGTTTTTCAACACGTTGGAAACACGTGCAGGATCATCCATCACTATATTTCTAGCCATTTCAATTTTTTGCTCATAAGAAACATTGTTCTTTCTTATTAAATTAGCTGGATTATTTGGGTCGTCAAGAATTTCTTGAATTTGCTTCGCTTCTTCATCATTCAGTATTTTGCCATCAGCATCGATCATTTGGCCTGCTTCATTCATCGTCACGCCATCGGGTAACACTGCTTGACCCACAACTCCAGTAGTGGCAACTAATTCGCCAGTGACCGGATCAATTTTATTACCTTGAGCATCCACCATCGTTTTATTTGGGTTTAAGCTTTTTAACAGTGGCTTGCCAAACATCAGATAGATAATCAGTAGGCCTATGCCACCAAATACTTGTTTAACTAAATCAATTAACCAGCTTGTATTTAATAGCTCTTCCAATAATGGCACTTCGATAATTTCTTGAATATTAGGCACAAATGCTGAATTAACCAAGTTAATTGAATCACCTCGCGTTTCAGTAAAGCCAATGGTTTGTTTAACCAGTTCGCTAAACGTTGCAATCTCCTCATCCGTGTAAGGAATAGATTCTATCGTGCCATCTTCTTTAATAGTGGTTTTATTATCAATCACCACTGCGACAGAGATACGCTGAATAGTACCTACTGAATGCTGGGTATGGCTCAAAACGCGGTCAACTTCAAAGTTTCGTGTTGCCGTTCTGTTTTGATTAGCTGGTAAATCGCCTGTGCCATCTTCGCCTGCTGCATTAGGGTTAGTCGTGCCAGCGCCGGGAGGTTGATTACTTAATGCACCGGGAATGCCAATTGCCTGAGCAAAACTACGAGTTTCGGCTTCTGATACTTGTTCTGATCTTAATACGCTGCGTTCTGGGTCATAGGCTTCACGTGTTGTTTCTACGTTGGCAAAATCTAATTGAGCCGATACTTGCGTGTTTACCTTGCCTTTGCCAATAATGGGTTCTAATAACTTTACAATACGATCTGCATAGTCATTTTCTATCTTTTTAGCGTAATCAAATTGCTTAGTGGTCAGTGTTAACCCTGTGTCTTCATCAACGCTGAGCAAATTACCGTATTGATCGATTACCGTGACCATTGAGGCATCCATCATTGGAATACTTGATGCAACCATGTTGACAATGGCATCAACTTGATTTTTATTTAAAGCTCGTCCTGCAAATAATTTAGTTACTACTGAGGCACTAGGCTTAGTACGGTTACGGATAAAAATCGAATGTTTTGGTAATGCTAAATGAACGCGTGCTGATTCTATGGAACGAATGGACTCAACAGAACGAGCCAACTCTTCTTCTAAAGCGTGGTTATAGCGCTTTTTTTCAATAAACTGGCTGGTGCCAAGACTTTGCTCGTCCATTAACATCTCTAAACCAACAGAACTACTTTGAGGTAGACCTTTTGAGGCGAGTAACATACGAGCTTCTGCACTTTTTGACTGCTCTACTTGTAACACGCCAGAGACAGGGTCTAATTTAAATTCAATATTGTTTGTTTGTAAAAGTTGAGCAATCTCACCCACATCTGCGCCACTAATATTATTATGTAATGGGGTATAGTTCGGCTCTGATGACCACAGAGCCACCATCACACCAATAGTGACGGCTACTGCTAAACCAATTAAACGACCAAAGTGCTGAACAGCCTGAGAACCTACAAACGTATCAATGACATTTTTTTGTGGCGCTGCGGAAGTGTCGGTCATTTTGCCACCGGCTGCGTTAGGAAGTGCTGGAATTGTGTCGGCCATAATCTAACTCCTTAAACCGGCATGTTCATGACATCTTTATAAGCTGTCAGTAGTTTATTACGAACTTCAATCAATGCGGCAAATGATACGCTAGATTTTTGAGCACTCACCATCACCTGGGCTAAATCAATATTTTCATCACCCATCTCAAAACCTCGTCTTAATACACCCGCAGCTTGTTGGTTTTCATTCACTGTATCAACAGCCTTAACCATCATGTCTTTAAAACTAGGCATGTCTGGTTTTTGTGCATTTGCCACCTCGAGAGGTACACTTTTAGCCATAGATTCGATTGATTGAAGCTGTGCTAACACGCTATTTATATTGTTATTAATCACCATTGTTTTTTCCTGCCTTTAACTGTCATTTTTTTGACTTATTATTCGTTATCGTCAAAAAGGGGTGGTATCTTTCAATGTACATACTCTTTTATGACGTTTCCAAAGGTACAAGCATAAACAATGCCAATGATCTTAAAAGTTTATAAAATATGATTTTAAGCCGTACATCACTCAATGCTGACATGGCGTGTTCAATTAATTTTTGTTACGTGATGAAGGACACTGTGCGTAAGTGTGGAGCCAAAATTTAAAACTATTTGGCAATAGGAAGGCTTTATTTAGTGTGTAAATCAAACACTCTAAAAAGATCCCCTTATTCTTAGAGTGTTTGTTATTCTTGCTTTTAGAAGTTTAGGATTAAACCCCTAAGATGCTGTAATGGCTGTATTTACATTTGAGATTGTAAATAGTTTTGTAAGCCCAACATATCAATTAGACGAATTTGCTTTTCTAACCAATAAGCATGATCCATTTCAGTATCGTCTAATAACTTGGTTAAGATTTCTCGCGTATCATAATCTTTTGCCAATTCACATTCATACATTGCTTGTTTTAAAGCATCTGTTACTGAATATTCAACATCTAGGTCATTTTGTAACATTTCACGTACATTGCTGCCTACATTTGGCTTATCAGGCTTAGTGAAATCTGGCGTAACCTCTAAAAACAACATGCGTTCAATCAATGCATCAGCATGTTCTGTTTCTTCTTCCATTTCATGATTCAAGCGTTCATACAATTTTTCTAAGCCCCAATCTTTATACATGCGTGAATGTGCAAAATATTGATCTCTTGCTCCAAGCTCTCCATTAAGTAACGACTGAAGGTGCTCTAATACTTTTTTATTACCTTGCATAACTACTCTCCTATCTGTTCTTGTAAATAATTTTCCAGACCCGTATTACTAATCAACCATTGTTGAGTTTCTATCCAGTCAATATGCTCTTCTGTTTCTTCTAAAATTTCATTTAATTCATCACGGCTAATATAGTCTTTATCGCTTTCACACAACTTTATAGTTTCTACTAAGTTGTTATGATTATTCATTAACATGACCAAATCGCCTTTTAATATTTCAGGGACATTTTCCCCTATCATTAATTTTCCTAAGTCTTGTAAATTAGGAAGTCCCTCTAAAAAGAGAACTCGCTCAATTAATTCATCAGCCATTTTCATCGCTTTAATTGATTTTTTAAACAGGTGGTCATTAAATCCTTCTAAACCCCAGTCTTTCGCAATTCGGGCATGTAAAAAAAGTTGATTAATAGCGGTAAGTTGGTCTTTTAAGCAAACATTTAATGCTTGCACAACATCGGTATTACCTTTCATAGGATTCTCCATAGATTAATTTAACGAGCTATCTCTAATTTTTAAAAGTACATTAGAAACACCTCGACACCCTCTTATTTTAGTCTTTAATTCAAGACCACTCAATTAAAAACCCTTTAAAAACAACAGATAAGTCTGAAAATATGAAAATAATGGCTGAAAACTCTCAAAAAATTGATTAATAATTATCGCTATAATATTGAAAATATAATTGATAATAATTCTCATTTGTACTACAGTACTCATCAACAATGACTAAAATGGTACACAATAATGTATATTTGTATTTGCAATAAAGTTACTGACCATGACATTCAACAAGAAATAGAAAACGGTGCTTGTTCGTTAGAATGCTTGCAAACTCGATTGAAGCTCGGTACTTGCTGTGGCCGCTGTAAAGACTGTGCTAAACGTCTTGTGAATGATGCCTGCATAAATTTAGCTTCGATTCCGCCTACTCAAGTAAACCACTCTCTAAAACTATAAATTGCAAAGTAGTGATTCATAAGTAGGCTTAACTAAATGGTTACTGCTCCTTTGTGCTGCTACGCCAATAACAAAGAGCGCTCCCCTTTTTTAGTAAGAAGAACACCCAGTAAACGAATCAATCAGGGATTTCTGCGCCCGCATCACGCAGTTTAGCCAGCTTATAACGTAATGTTCTTGGGCTGATGCCTAATTTCTCTGCGGTCTTTTTACGGCTACCCGCAAAGGATTTTAAGGTTTCGATAATCACCTCTGTTTCTCGATCACGCAAATCAGATTGTAATTTTCCTGCTGAATCTGTTGATTCTGCTGCGCTATCCAAAGAAACGATGTCTACTGCTTCTAGCATAATATCATCAGGTTCTATAATGTCGCCTTGCTTTAATATTAAGGCACGCTGAATAACATTTTCTAGTTCTCGGATATTTCCTGGCCAAGGGTAGTTTTTTAATGCTAACTCAGCCGCTACCGATAATGTTATTTTTTGCCCTGTCGCTTTGGAGTATTTGCGAATAAACAATTCAGCAATCGGAATAATATCGTCTGCTCTTTGTTTTAATGATGGAATCGTCAACGGGAACACATTAAGCCGATAATATAAATCTTCTCTAAAACGCTTTGCTGCCACTTCTTGCTTTAAGTCTCGGTTTGTCGTCGCAATAATACGCACATCAAGCTCTATGGTTTTTTGCCCTCCAAGCCGTTCAACTTCACGCTCTTGAATCACGCGTAATAATTTAGCTTGTAGAGACACATCCATTTCAGAAATCTCATCTAACAGCAATGTGCCTGTATTGGCTTGTTCAAATTTGCCTTGCGTGGCTTTATAAGCACCTGTAAAAGCCCCTTTTTCATAACCAAACAATACCGCTTCGAGCATATTTTCGGGAATCGCCGCACAGTTTATAGCGACAAATGGCTTCCCTGCACGTTCTGATTGTTGGTGGATAAATTGAGAATAAACTTCCTTACCCACTCCACTTTCACCATTTAATAGCACGGTCACATCTGTTGCTGCGACTTTGTTTGCTAAGGCAACTAACTTTTGGCTGGCCTTATCTTTCGCAATCATGCCCGAGTTATTTTCTGACTGCGGTGTTAGCTGATTACGAATGGACTGAATAAGGTCTTTAACATCAAATGGTTTGACTAAATAATCGACCGCCCCTGCTTGAATAGCATCAACTGCTTGAGGGATTGAGCCGTAGGCAGTCATTAAAATAACAGGTAAGCCGTTATAGTATTCATTGATGTGGTTGAGTAGCTGATAACCATTAATTGGTGACATTTGCACATCACTAATCACCACTTGAAAGGTTTCTTTTTGCAGGGCTTCTATAGCTTGTTGACCATTTTCAGCATCGATATATTCGATATCGTTAATATCCAACATATCGCAGATTGCTTCTCTTAAACTATGGTCATCTTCGACCACTAATACCTGTGCCATTAAATATTATTCCTCATTAGACGAGCTGACTTGCTGTTTTTGTACACTTTGACTGGGTAAAGAAATCACAAAAACTGTACCTTGTTTTAGTTTCGAGTTCACCGCTATTTGTCCTTGATGTGATTCAACTACAGATTTAACTACGGCAAGGCCTAAACCTGTGCCGTCTGACTTAGTGCTAAAAAACGGATCAAATAAATGCTGCTGAGTATGTTCGTCCATACCACCTGCATTATCTTGTATCGCAATTTGAATTAAACCGTTTGGCGTTGAGTTAATGGTAAAAATCACTGCTAAATTGTCTGTTTGTTGCTGTAAAGCATTCATACACAAATTAGCCAACGCGCCAACTAAAGCATTTTTATTACCATTTAAACTGAGTTTTTGATCAAATTGACGTATTTTTAATTGCGCAAAAGCTGGAGAAAATAAAGGCTGAATTTGCTCATTAAGTTCTGTGAATAAATCCACCAACATAAACTCATCCATTTTAAATTGACCGCCATGCGAAAAAATAAGCATGTCGTTAATCATTTTTTCGATATGTTTGGTTCGGTCGAGAGATTTATTAATAAATTTTGTGGTTTTTTCTTCACTTAATTGACCTTCTGCTAATTGAGAAAGATATAACAAAGTAGAAGATAGTGGCGTTCTAATTTGGTGGGCTAGGCTTGCGATCATCTTACCCATATTAATTAAATGAATATTTTGTTGTGCTGCCTTTTGCAATTGCCGTGTCTGAGTGACTTCAGTCAATAGCACAATCTGACCTGGCTCATAGCCTAGAGGTTTAGTCGATAAGGTAAATTGGCGACCCTCTGTTGTTTGCAACTCGCCTTGATCCAAAGTAGCCAAAAAAACTGCACTGACAACATCGCGCCACATTGCGCCTTTAATATCAGCCCCTAATAACTCGGGGACTGCCGCATTAAACTCATTAACCACACCATGTTGATCGAGCACGACCACAAAAGCGGGGATGGAGTCAATTAAAGCTCTTAGCCTTTTTGCTAGTTGAATCTGATCAGTCATCACATTTAATTTACGGGCATTTAAACACTGTTGCTCTTCTTTCAACGAGAGAGAACTTACTTGACGCGGCGAGCTCATTTCGTTCAATGAATCAGCTGTCCAGTTTAAGTCGTTCCTTAGTGCCATGTAACAATGCCATCAATTAATTTGATGTTTATTACAATGCAGAACTTAAACCAATTATTTAAAACAATTCAAAATCAACAACTTAGAGAAAAATTAAAAATATCGCTTAATAAAACCGTCAATTATTCGTCTCGCAGGATTTCGTATTTACGCATTTTCTCAACGAGTGTTGTACGCCTCATAGACAATAAGCCTGCGGCACGAGCAACCACATTCTTACTTTTAGCCAGTGCTTGCTCAATGAGAGAGGTTTCTATAGCAACGATATGCTGTTTTAAATCCAAACCCTCATCAGGCAGTATATTCGACGCCTTACCAACTGATTTGCCACTTTCCAATAGCTTCTGAGTTGCAATGTCGTCTGTATTCATCACATACTTTTCAGGCAAATCATTAACATCGACCACGCCATGTGGAAATAAAATGGCCATACGTTCAACTAAGTTAGACAGCTCTCGTACATTACCCGGCCAAGGATAATGCATCAACATGCTAATCGCGCCTTGAGTAAAACGCACTGAACCACGTCCATCGCCTTCTATGCGAGTGATTATTTCATTAATCAATAATGGTACGTCATCTGCTCGTTCTTGTAGCGATGACACATCTATTGGAAATACATTTAAACGATAAAATAAATCTTCTCTAAATTTACCATCTCTGATGTGATCTTCTAAATTTCTGTGCGTTGCCGCTAAAATTCGCACATCAACGTGAATCGTTAGATTACTGCCGACACGCTCAAAACAACGCTCTTGTAATACTCGCAATAATTTAACTTGCATGGGTAAGGGCATATCACCTATTTCATCTAAAAAGATAACACCACCATTGGCCAGCTCAAAACGCCCTTTTCGCGCACTGATAGCCCCCGTAAACGCCCCTTTTTCATGTCCAAAGAGCTCACTTTCTAATAATTCTGGAGGGATAGCGCCACAATTTATCGGTACAAATGGCTTATTAGCACGTTCGGATAACATATGAATTTTACGTGCGACCACTTCTTTACCCGTACCAGAATCACCTAAAATCAATACTGAGGCTTGCGTGTTCGCAACCTGTTCTATCATGTGATTAATGCGATCGGCATCACGACTGTTGCCAACAAATTTCGTGGTATCACTTTCTTTGTCATAACGAGATGACATGTTTTTCACCATCGCTAAATTTTGTGTTAGCGATGCGTAGTCAGGTTTATGAGAAATTTGTGAGAAGAAAGGTGGTTTACACGGCTGAGAAGTATCTTTGACGCATGAAATCAGAGGGAGATGGTGCTTATTCTTTTTATGATATTGTTCAAAAACTCCAACAGGTTCACCCTCTTCAACAAAAATAACCACGAAATCTGATAAATTGATATCGCTATCGACAATACTAGAGATGGTGTGAATGTGAGGGTGTAATCCCAAAAAAGTTGTTAACTGTGATAGCCCTTCTGCCTTAGAAACATCCGAGCCAATAATTAATACTGCATTAGAACCAGAAAATTCCACGTACTGACCGCCCTTAATTTTATTATTATACGAGACTTTTATCTCTTTATTTAGAGGGCTAGTTTAGTTGATTGTGCCAAAATTTCGACACTTATTTAACCAAACGAAAATTTATATTATTTTTTATGGGCTATGTTGCATGTAAGCGCTGTGTGCCACATTTCCTTTGCGGTTTTTTTGCTGCTGTTGCATATTCAACAGCGCTTGATGCTCTAATGCTTTTGTCGCCTGAGCGTTTAACGCAAACAAGTGTTTAGCAAGCTCAACGTCTATTTTATTTTTATCACTCGAAAAAATTAATTCTATTAATGCTAAACGCTGATTATTCAGAACCTCTACATTATCAAGCTCAGTTTTTTCAACTAACTCAATAATTTTCTCGGTTAAAGCACATGCTTGATTTAGATCAGCGGTAATAACATCAATGGTTCTGTCATTTATCATTTTAACCGACAGACTGTTGTTTAATCATTTCAGGCACTTGAACCCATGCGCCTTTAATTTCTAAAATTAACTTGGTCACTTCGTCAAGTTTAGCTATATCATTGTTGATATTCGCTTCTGCTAATCTTAAATTCATATATTCATACAGGTCGGAAAGATTTTTAGACAGCTCACCACCCTTTTCGTAGTCTAAACAGCCTTCTAAACTACCAATAATGGCCACGGCATGTCCTATATGGTTTCCTTTTTCAGGAATGTTTTTACGCTCTATCGAGCCTTTAGCTTGTGCAATGCGCTTAAGAGCACCATCAAACATTTGAGTAATAAGTGAATGTGGGTCTGCATAGGCAACACCACTGTATATTTGAGTCGAAGAGTATGCCTGTGCTTGTTTATTCATAATAATATCCTCTTTTATTTTATTTTTCGAATGTGAACCCTGGTAACGAATCTATTTGTTGGGCTAAAAAATCACCCGTAGATTGAAACCGAGCTAACAATCCATCCAATACTGCATATTGATTAATCAAACGTA
>CAZORZ010000017.1:0-10888 GCA_964582255.1 uncultured Gammaproteobacteria bacterium
AAACTGGAAAGGCAACCAGAAAAACTCTGGCTTTTTGCCTGAAGAACGCGCTTGGTTGACTGAGCTTTTTGATGAGGTCGGTTATGTCGATGCCTTTCGAACCTTAGAACAAGAAGAGCATTCGTATACTTGGTGGTCTAATCGCGGTGCTGCTTATGCCAATAATGTGGGTTGGCGTATTGATTACCATATTGTGTCGCAAAGCTTAAAAGATAAAGTGACTCGAACAGAAATTTATAAAGATGTAAAATTTTCAGATCATGCGCCTTTAATTATGGAATATGATTATGAGGTTTGACTTGAGTTTTTCGGGGTCGGAGTCGAATACTACAGTTCTTAATTTAAGGGCGTTACTCAATAAGGCACTGTGCTAAATTCAAGCTTAGTCTAACTCGACTCCGACCCCTACGGTGTGATTATTATCGGCTTTAGCTTTCTTTCAAAGAAAAATCTTCTTTTAAAACAAGATGTTTATTCACTAAATACACCAATAACAAAACAGGTACGCCAATTAACGATGCGAAGATAAAGAAATTTACATAACCAAAGCTATCAACAATGGTGCCTGAGAATCCACCGATTAATTTGGGTAAAAGGGTCATCAATGAGCTAAAAATAGCGTATTGCATGGCGGTAAATTTTATATTGGTAATGGCCGATAAAAAGGCAATGAAAGCTGCGCTGGCTAATCCTGCGGTTAAGTTATCTGCGGAAATAACGATGTACAGCATTTCTATGCTGGGGCCCGAATTTGCCAGTAGCACAAACAGTAGATTGGTTAATATTGTGAGCACTGCACCCAGCATTAGTGTTTTCATCACACCTATTTTAAGCGTTATGATGCCGCCTAAAAATCCACCTGCGATTGCCATAATTAAACCATATGTTTTTACTACTGCGGCTATTTGTGATTTTGTAAAGCCTAAATCTTGATAAAATACATTAGCAATTACGCCCAAGACAATGTCGGATATACGGTAAAAACCCACCAATGCTAAGACTAATAATGCCACTTTTACGGGATAGCGATTAAAGAATTCGCTAAAGGGTTTTACATAGGTTGCAGTGACCATTTGTTTATTAATAAATTGTGATGCTAAGATTAATTTAGTCACCATGTATGCAACACCTAAAGCCAAAAATAGACGCATTGTTTCTAATACAAAACTGGCAACGTGCTTATAATTTATTAATTCGGTTAATGCTCGTTTTAACTCAATCATCCAGTCTGCTGACACAAGAAAACTTGCGATAAAACTACTCACTGCGATTAAAAATAATATAAAAAAACCGATATAGTCTCGAATGCTATAGCTAACGTCATCAATTTGTTCATTGTTAGGTTCTGGCATGATGAGTGTTGTTACCACGCCAATTAGCATGGCACTGGCAATAATTAAGTAGCTGTATTGCCATGCTGTGTAATTGTATTGCCCCATATCTGAGCCAAAAATATCAGCTAATATTAATGCGCCTGCTCCAGCGATTAACATGCCAATCCGATAACCTGCCACATAACTTGATGCCATCAGTGCCTGCAAACGTGAATTACCAATTTCTATGCGATAGGCATCTATCACGATATCTTGTGTGGCGGATGAAAAGCCCAACAACACCGCTGCCATCGCCATAATGGTTAGGCTGTTGTCTTCGGCTGGATTTGTAAAAGCCATCCATGAAATTGCAGCAATAATACTGGCTTGGGCTACTAAAATCCAAGCTCGCCGCTTACCTAAAAGACGCGTTAAAATGGGAATAGGGAGCTTATCAACTAAGGGTGCCCAAATAAATTTAAACGAATAGCCTAACGCGGCCCAACTAAAAAATGTTACCGTTGATCGTGCCACTCCTGCTTCTCTAAGCCAAAGTGACAAAGATGAAAAGATGAGCAATATTGGAATACCTGCCGAAATACCGAGAAATAACATGGTAATGACTTGAGAGGAAAATAGATTTTGGCGAATGGTTGGTTTCATGGCGTTATTATACTCAAAAGCCTGTGTCAAAAATGTTAATCTCTTATTTCTTAAATCTCTTACTTTTTATTTACTATTGATGACCAATCTTAAACCCGTAATTTTATGTTTCTCTGGACACGATGCGAGTGGCGGCGCAGGTATTCAAGCCGACATTGAAGCCATTGCTAGCTTGGGTGGCCATGCCTGTACTGTTGTCACTGCGTTAACGGTTCAGAACACTGTTGATGTTATCTCTGTTCATCCTGTTGATGCTGATATTATTCAACGTACCGTTGATTGTTTGCTGGATGATGTTCAGCCTTCTGCTATTAAAATTGGCTTAATTAGCAATATCGACGTATTAAATATTATTGTTAGCACCATCAAACGTCTGCCTGACATCCCTGTTATTTTAGACCCTGTACTTAGCAGTGGTTCGGGTAAAAAAGCTCTAAATTCTGTTGATTTAACGCAACAGATTATTAATGAGTTACTTCCCTTAACCAACATCATCACACCAAATACCCCTGAGTTATCTGCTTTAAGCCACAATGGTGAAGCCGCCTTGTTAAATACCATGGGCTGTGATTATGTATTGGTCACTGGCACACATGCAGATAGCGACGAAGTACATAATGAATTATATTTTAATGGCCGCTTGTTAGATGTTTTAACGGTAAAACGACTCGAGCATAGTTATCATGGTAGCGGGTGTACCTTGTCATCTGCGATTAGTACTTTGCTTGCCTTTGGCTTAGATCCTTTACATGCTTGCAAAGAGGCTGTTGATTTTACTTTTGCTAGTTTGCAAACCAGCTTTCAAATTAGTGTATCTCCTAATGGGGCAGGGCAGCATATTCCTAATCGTTTATTTTGGGCTGATGATTCAAGCAGTGACGAATAAGCTAAAAGGACTTTATGGCATCACTAACCAAGACATGTTGTTGGATAATAACGTCTTAATGCGTGATGTTGAACTGGCGTTAAAAGGCGGTATGTCCATTTTACAATATCGTAATAAGCACCAATCACGATTACAAAACCTTGAGCAACTTATTGCGCTTAAGCATCTGTGTCATCGCTACAATGCTCTCTTTATCATTAATGATGATATTAATTTATGCCTTAAAACTGGTGCTGATGGTGTGCATATTGGCCATGATGACTGTGACATAACTCATGCTAGGGACAGATTAGGGGCACAAGCCATTATTGGGGTAAGTTGCTATGATAACTTTAACTTAGCCCTTACTTCGCAGCAATTAGGCGCATCTTATGTCGCTTTTGGTGCTTTTTATCAATCAATGTCTAAACCAGAAGCTCAACTTGTTAATATAAATATTTTAAATAATATATCTAATCTTCATATTCCTGTCTGCTGTATAGGCGGTATAAACAATTTAAATGCTTTGCCTCTCATTGAAAAAGGCGCTCATATGCTTGCTGTTATTAACGAACTCTTTAATCACAGTAATATCCAAACAAACGCTGAGAAATTCTCTAAATTGTTTTAAAATCTCGCCCAAATCTTAAAGGTAATTATTATGTCAAAATCATCTACTTTATTTCAAAAAGCCCAACAATATATTCCTGGTGGCGTTAATTCACCTGTTAGAGCCTTTAATGGTGTGGGTGGTGATCCTATCTTTATAGCGCGTGCTCAAGGTGCATATTTATACGATGAAGATGGCAAAGGATATATTGACTATGTTGGCTCTTGGGGACCTATGATTTGTGGTCACTCTCATCCTGATATTATTGCTGCCGTTAAACAAGCCTGTGACAATGGACTAAGCTTTGGTGCGCCAACAGCTTTAGAAGTTGAGCTTGCTGAACGTATTTGTAACATCATGCCCAATATGGATAAGGTGCGTATGACGTGTTCTGGTACTGAGGCGACAATGAGTGCTATTCGTTTAGCACGGGGTTTTACGGGTCGCGATAATTTTATTAAATTTGAAGGCTGTTATCACGGTCATGCTGATTCTTTATTGGTTAAAGCAGGTTCTGGTGCATTAACACTGGGCGTGCCTACATCTCCTGGTGTACCTGCCTCTTTGGCTAAACATACCATTACACTTGACTATAACAATGCCGAGCAAGTCGAAGACTACATGTCACAACATGGTGACAAGATTGCCTGCATCATTGTTGAGCCTGTGGCTGGCAATATGAATTGCATCCCCCCTAAAGACGGATTTTTACAATGTTTGCGTGAACAGTGTACCAAATATGGTGCTGTATTAATTTTAGATGAAGTCATGACAGGTTTTCGCGTGAGCTTAACTGGTGCTCAAGGATATTATGGCATTGAGGCTGATCTAACCACACTGGGTAAGGTTATTGGTGGCGGCATGCCTGTTGGCGCATTTGGTGGTAAAGCGGAGATTATGGATTGTATTGCACCTGTTGGGTCGGTATATCAAGCAGGCACTTTATCGGGCAACCCTATTGCGATGACAGCAGGATTAAAAAACCTCGATATCATCAGTCAGCCCAACTTTTATGAAGACTTAACGGCAAAAGTAGATTTTTTAACTGACGGTATATTAGCGGCAGCGAATAAACACAATATAGGCTTAACTGCTAATAAAGTAGGGGCTATGTTTGGATTGTTTTTTACCGATGAGGCTAAGATAGAAAACTTTGAGCAAGTAACGCAGTGCAATATTGAGCGTTTTAAAGAGTTCTTTCATTTAATGCTTGAGGCTGGTGTCAATTTAGCGCCTTCTGCTTATGAGGCTGGTTTTGTCTCGGCAGCACATACACAAGAGATATTACAAGAGACTATTGATAAGGCAGAACAGGCATTTAGCCAAATTAATTAATTTTTGTCTGAGTCATCCATCGCTTTAGTGGCATCTTCTGAATAATCAAAAGAGTCGTAATAAATATTTTTATTGCGTGCCTTTTTAGCTAAAAAGGTCTTTTTTGATGCGCTAATCATTTGTGGTGGCCCTGCCATGTAGATGGCAAAGTCTCTTAATGACTTAAAATCTTGCTCAACTGCTTGGTGTACAAACCCTGTTTTACCTTGCCAATTATCTTCATTTTGTGGCTCTGATAAAACAGGGACATAGTTTATTAAGCCTTGCTCTTGCCACTGCTTAACCTGTTGTTCCATGTATAGATCTTTTTTACTGCGTACACCCCAATACAAATGAATCATCGGTATTTTCTCTTGTTGCAATAGAGCTTCTAAAATCCCTTTAAGTGGTGCGAAACCTGTACCACCTGCAACCATTAAAATATCTCGATAATCATCATGATAAAAAAACGTGCCATGAGGGCCTTCTATTTTTAATATATCGCCGACTTTTAATTGATTAAAGACATAATCAGTGAAAACGCCGCCACTTGCATGCCTTATATGGACTTCTAATACTTTTTCTTTATTGGGTGTATTGGCAATTGAAAATGCTCTTTTTTTGCCATTTTTCATCACAAAATAAAACCATTGCCCTGCTAAAAAGTCGAAGGGTTCATCGGTACTGGGTAACTGCAATAAAAGCTGCATGACATCATTAGCCAGTAAGGTTTTATGCTGAATTTTAACGGGCAGGGTACGCACAGGTCTTTGGTTCTGTGGTTTTTCGACGCGTGCTTCGATCGTTAAATCTGATGTTGGTTTAGCCTTACATAATAATGCCTTACCTTTCTTAACTTCATCGTCATTTAGCCCTTTTGGCGTTCCTTCTGAATAGACTATTTGGCCGTGTTGTACTACCGCTTCACAGGAACCGCATAAGCCACTTTTACAGCCATAAGATAACAAGATGTTTGCTTGATGAGCTGCATCTAAAATATTTTGATCCGCTTCACAGTTGAAACTGATGTCGGCGTTACTGATGTAAATGGTATAAGGCATAGGGCTTAAAGATCCAATTCTTGCCAAAGGTCATCTATCTTTTGCTTTACATCAGCATCCATCTCGATCGTTGTACCCCATTCCCGTGTGGTCTCTCCATCTATTTTATTGGTCGCATCTATACCCATTTTAGAGCCTAAGCCAGACACAGGGGAGGCAAAATCTAAATAGTCTATGGGTGTGTTTTCAACCAATGTAATATCTCGGGCAGGATCTACTCGTGTGGTAATTGCCCAGATAACATCTTCCCAGTTACGGGCATCAATATCATCATCAACGACAATAACAAATTTAGTGTACATAAATTGTCTTAAAAATGACCATACACCCATCATTACGCGCTTTGCATGGCCTGCATATTGCTTTTTCATGCTGACCACTGCCATACGATAGGAACAGCCTTCAGGCGGCAAATAAAAGTCTACTATTTCTGGAAATTGTTTTTGTAAAATGGGGATAAATACTTCATTTAACGCTAAGCCTAAAATAGCTGGCTCATCAGGCGGACGGCCTGTATACGTTGTATGATAGATAGGGTCTTTACGTGTTGTTATTTTTTCTATGGTAAAAACAGGGAATTCATCCGTCTCATTATAATATCCAGTGTGATCACCGTAAGGTCCTTCTTCGGCTACTTCGTTAGGGTATATAAAGCCTTCTAATACTATTTCTGCACGGGCAGGGATTTGTAAGTCGGATAACAAACATTTGGTCAGTTCAGTTTTCGCGCCTCTTAATAAACCAGCAAAGGCGTATTCTGCCAATGAATCGGGTATTGGTGTAACGGCAGCTAATATAGTTGCAGGGTCACATCCTATAGTAACGGCAATAGGGAAGGGTTCATCTGGGTTAGTGACTAACCACTCTTTATAATCTAAAGCACCGCCACGGTGAGATAACCAGCGCATAATCACTTTATTTTTCGCAATCACTTGCTGGCGATAAATGCCCATGTTTTGGCGTTTTTTAAGTGGTCCTTTCGTGGTGACTAATCCCCACGTTATTAATGGAGCGGCATCTCCTGGCCAACATGTTTGAATAGGGAACTGTGATAGATCTATATCATCTTTTTCAACGATGATCGACTGACATAGCCCCTTTTTCACCACTTTTGGCGACATATCAAGAACTTTACGATATATAGGTAAGGTTTTTAGTGCCTCTTTAAAACCACTTGGTGGTTCAGGCTCTTTTAAAAAGGCCAGCAATTTACCAATTTCACGTAATGCCGTTACTTCGTCTTCACCCATTGCAAGTGCGACTCTTTCCGGTGTACCAAACAAATTAGTTAAAACCGGCATGGTAGAATTGGGGACATTTTCGAACAATAGTGCAGGGCCTTTGGCTCTAAGCACTCGATCAGAAATTTCTGTCATTTCTAAATTAGGGCTGACTTCTTGGCCAATTTTCTTTAATAAGCCTCTTTCTTCTAAGGCGGCTATAAACTCACGTAGATCATTAAATTTCATTGATTGATATTACCAAACTTTGACACCACCAAAGTGTTTTATCACTTCACTCTCTGTTTTTATTTCGCCCGCTCTAAAACCTATTAATAGCAACAGGATAACAAGTGCGATACAAAAGAAAAGATACTCACTGATAAATTGCTTAAAGCCTTCTAAATCAATATTTTTAGCATTTTTGTCTATTGCTTGATTTTGAGTGCCTTGTTGCTCTTTCTTATATTTTTCAATACTGGTTTTTAACGTATTATTTTCACTAGATATTAATTCTAGTTTTGATTCTAAGGCGAGTAGTAAACTATTTCTTTCATTAAATGATGCCACTTCTTTTTGTAGACTTTCATAGGCTACATTAACTTCTTTATAGAGAATGCTTGCTGGTTTGCTTTTAACTAAAAAACCTTTTTTTACCCATCCTTCGAGTCCTGTTTCTGTTGTCACTCTCGCGTAAGGCCCTGCGATCTCTAAAACAACTAAACGATCACCTGACACTAAAGATTTAAGCACTGAACTACCTCCATCAGCTTGTTGATAGAGTGATAAATATAATTTTCCCGTCACATATTGTATATTTTCACTCTGTTGAGCATTTGATTGCACAGAAAATAAAAATAACAAAATTAGTGTTAGTTTGTTCATATAATTAAGTAATCGCGTTATGCCTAAGCAGTGCATTTATCGAAGGTTTACGTCCTCTAAAACATTCAAACGACTCTATCGCAGGACGAGAACCCCCTTTTTCTAAAATGCACTCTTTATAGCGTTGTCCAACCTCTGCTGTAAACAAACCTTCTTCTTCAAATGCTGCAAATACATCTGCAGACAACACTTCTGCCCATTTATAGCTATAGTATCCAGCAGAATATCCTCCCGCAAAGATATGTGAGAAGCCATGTTGAAATCGGTTATTTTTTGGTGGTATAACCACAGCAATATTGTTACGAATGGTATCTAAAATAGTTTGCACATCACGAGATGATTTTATATTTTTTTGATGTATCGCCAAGTCAAATAGTGAAAACTCAACTTGTCTAAGCAATTGCATACCACTTTGAAAGTTTTTCGCCTTCAACATTTTTTTAATCAGTTCGGTTGGCATCTTTTCATGTGTTTCGTGATGTTCAGCAATCATCGATAAACCTTCCTCACTCCAACACCAGTTTTCCATAAATTGACTGGGTAGTTCAACCGCATCCCATTCAACTCCATTAATGCCTGAAACTGAAGGTTCATCAATTTGGGTAAACATGTGGTGTATGCCATGACCGAATTCATGAAATAAGGTAATGGTCTCATCATGCGTAAATAATGCTTCTTTACCGTCTACAGGAGGCGTTAAATTACAGGTAAGGTACGCAATGGGTAGCTGCTGTGTCTGTTCACTGATATAACGATTTCTGCATTCATCCATCCATGCACCACCGCGCTTTTTATCGCGGGCATACAAGTCTAAATAAAAGTGAGCAATAATTTCATTTTTGTCATTACGCACATCGAAAAATTTAACGTCTTCATGCCACACTTCAATGTTAGCTGTATTTTTACTGATACTGACATTAAATAGTTTCTGAGTAATATCGAATAAACCTTCTATCACCTTATTTTCAGCTAAATATGGCTTGATCTCTCTATCTGAAACAGAATACTTTTGTTGTTTTAATTGCTCACTTAACCAAGCTATATCCCATGCATTCACTTCTAATAAACCTAGCTGTGAAGCAAACTCAATTAATTCGGCATAATCTTGTTTAGCTGACGATTGAGCCTTTTGTGCAAGGTCATTTAAAAAATCTTCTACTTGATCTGCTGAATCAGCCATTTTAGTTTGTAGTGATAACTCGGCATAATCTTTGAATCCTAGTAACTGAGCTTTTTCTTTGCGTAAATGCAATATATCAACCATAAGTTCAGAATTATCCCATTTTCCATTCCCTAACTCAGATGCTCTGGTTGTAAAAGCGGTATAAAATTCTTTGCGCAGATCACGATTATTCGCATAGGTAATAATCGCAATGTAATGGGGCATATCAAGGGTTAATCTATAGCCTATTTTTTTCTTTTGTTTTGCAGATTGCTGAAACATAGCCAAGGCATATTCAGGAATTCCATCTAATAATTTTTTATCTTTTACTATTTTTTCAAAGGCTTGAGTGCTATCTAATATATTATTTTCAAATGAAATTTTAAATTGTGATAACTTTGTTTGAATGTCTTTATAAAGTTGTTGATCACCTTTATTTAAAGCAATGCCACCTAACTTAAATTGTATTAATGCATCGTTTATAGTTTTCTTTTTAGCATCATTATAATGTTCGAAATCTTTAGAGCCTTTTATTGCGTTATAAGCTTGATATAACGCTGGGTTTTGACTTAAATCAGTAGAATACTCTGTTAACAAGGTAATGCATTCCTCATAAACATCTCTTAACTCATCTGTGCTTAATACTGAGTTTAAATGCCTAACCGGAGACCAGCAGTTACTGAGTGTATTTTCTAACTGCTCAATGGGGTCAATAAAGTTCTCCCATGTTTTATTAACCACAGCTAAAAGTGTTATTAATTGTTTTTTATTATCAGCAATAATTGTTTCTACAGCAGTTTTTATCTCTGAAGTTTTTATCTGTTTAAATTCAATAAATTGATTTTGTTTTAATAATATATTTTGCAAAATATTCTCTTGTTCTTAATACCAAATGCTTAAATATCTAAATTACCAACCTTGCCGGCATTAGCTTCAATAAATTCACGACGTGGCTCTACCTGATCACCCATTAATGTCGTAAAAACTTCATCTGCTGCAACAGCATCTTCTATTTTTACTTGTAATAATCGGCGCACATCTGGATCCATAGTTGTTTCCCAAAGTTGCTCAGGGTTCATTTCACCTAAACCTTTATAACGCTGAATATTTTGACCGCGTTTTGCCTCCTTCATTAACCAATCATATGCTTGGTCAAAACGAGTTATTTCTTGTTTCTTTTCTCCTCGACTTATTATTGCTGTATCGCTAACGGCTTCTGACACTTGCTCTATATATTGACAAATAAAGTTATAATCACCACTCTCAAAAAAATCTTCATCAAGATAACTAATATTTGAAATACCAAAAACTTGTTTGTTTATATTAAAACGAAAATTGCCTTCTTCATCTTTATCAATTTTTACAAAGAATTCTATAGAATTTAAAGTATCTTTATTAAGCCCTTCTTCTAACTGCTTTGCCCATTTAATCATTGCAGCTTCATCTTTTCTTAATTCTTCTTTTAAAGCAGGCAACTCTTTAATTTCGGCCAAAATCTCTGGCAAAATAGAAAAACTTAAACGCTCGCTTATTTGCTCTAAAGTCATATATTGTTTTGCCATTGTTTCTAAAGCAATATTTGATAGAGCAGGAGCATCACTGCTTACCTGAAATTTAGCCCCAGTAATGGCTAATTGTAAAAGATATTGATTAAGCTCTTTATCATCTTTTACATAGCGCTCTTGCTTACCTTTTTTAATTTTATATAAAGGTGGTTGTGCAATATATATATAACCTGCCTCTACTATTCTTTCATTTGACGATAAAAAAATGTCAATAACAAGGTACGGATATG
>CAZORZ010000018.1:0-10813 GCA_964582255.1 uncultured Gammaproteobacteria bacterium
CTTGTAGCGCCCGATGCACAAATTCATTTTGTACATTTATGTTACTACTATTGAGATCTAAGCCGTAGATATCGTCATTAAAGCTGGTGCCTGAGCTGCAAGACATCAGCCCGACAAATAACAGGCCACTAAAAATCCGCTTATAATCCCAATCGTGCCAATTGCTCATGATCATTCAATTCATCAACTTTAGGAGAAATCCATTGTTCTACTTCTGCAATGATTTGGCCAGAGTTTTTTCCTTCTGGCTGAATCAAAGGACCTATGACCACTTTGATTGTACCCGGCCATTTTATCCAGCTATGGCGCGGCCAATAGTTTCCTGCATTATGGGCAATGGGTAAGATAGGAAAATGTGTTTTTTCGGCCAATATTGCACCACCTGCCTTATAAGGACGCTTTTCTCCTGGTGGCACGCGTGTCCCCTCTGGAAAAATAATAACAGTGCGTCCTTCATCCATTCTTTCGCGTCCTTCCTTAATTAATTGGGTGACCGCTTTGCGACCTGAGCCACGTTTTAAGGCGATAGCATTCATCGCTCTTAAACCCCAACCGAAAAAGGGCACAAATAATAATTCACGTTTTACCACCCAAACTAACGGTGGTAAAAAGCTTTGTAAAACAAAGGTCTCCCATGAAGATGAGTGATTGCTCATCACAATAAATCCTTGTTTAGGGATGTTTTCTAAGCCTTCAATCTGATAGCTCAAGCCACAGGTTAATTTTAACCAGAACAAAGTCATTGGAATCCATAACCGTAAAATGCGAATACGAAAACTGATTGGAAATACGATAGAAAGTGATAACAAGATGGCACAAGCAATAACACTTGGCACAAAAAATAGCCAAAATATGAGTGCTCGTACACTTAAAAATAGCTTATACAAGTTGTCCTCCTTGTTTAATAAATTCATCCACAAAATGAGCTAAATCATTAAATACTGGGGTCTGTTTATGAGCCTCTGAAGACAGCACCTTATCTATAATGCGCGCTCCTTTACCTGTTTTAACCAACGCAAATTTAGCATTGGCATGATCGGCAGTGGACAGGTCTGATAATGTGTCGCCAACAAAATAAATGTGCGCTAAATCGACACCAAAACGTGTTGCTATATTTCGCAACATTGCTGGTTTTGGCTTACGGCAAGCACAATTTTCATCAGGTATATGAGGGCAGAACTCAATATGGTCTATTTCAGCATCGAATGGCTTTAATAAATCTGCTAATTTTTGATGCATTTGATGCATGGTCTCTTCGCTGTAATAACCTCGCCCAATACCCGACTGATTGGTGGCAATCGCTACTTTATATCCGTTGTCCTTAAGCTTAGCGATGGCTTCGATGCTGCCATCAATCGGCATCCATTCAGCCACTGTTTTAATGTAATGATCCGAGTCGTGATTAATCACCCCATCTCGGTCTAAGATCACCAGTTTCACGTCAGACATGATCTTATTTCGACAACTTAGAAATATCGGCGATTTGCATAAATTGATCTGACAATAACTGTAATAAACTCAAACGATTTTGACGTAAAGCGTCATCCTCACACATCACCATGACACTATCAAAAAAGGCATCCACAGGCTCTTTTAAGTCTGCCAATAGAGTCAAGGCGGCTGAATAATCACCCGCTGCAACTTTTTCGCCCACATCACCAATTAATAAACCCACCTTAGCAAATAATAATTTTTCGGCCTTATCAGTGAGTAAGCTTGGCGATACCTTTGAATCTATCGTGCCTTCTTGTTTCTTTAAAATATTCGTAATGCGTTTATTAGCCGCTGCTAAGGCTGAAGATGCTTCATTCTTTTGAAATTCAACCACTGCTTTTACGCGATTATCTAAATCACTTAATAGCATTGGTTTTGTGGTCAATACTGCTTGAACAGCGCTATATTGAATGCCTTGATCGTTATAATAAGCTTTGAGTCGATCAAATATGTAGCGCACGACATCATCAATTGGATTGGAATCCAGTGGCTTTAATGCGGGCAACAGTGCAGCACTTTTTTGACATAACTCGCGAATATTTAAACTCAGCTTGCCTTCAATTAATATTCGTACCACAGCTAAGGATGCTCTGCGCAGCGCAAAAGGGTCTTTAACGCCTGTTGGTTTTAAGCCAATGCTAAAAATACCCATGAGCGTATCAATGCGGTCGGCTAGGGCGACGCTTTGGGCGACCGCTGTTTCTGGCAAGTTATCGCCTGCAAACTTTGGCCAATAATGTTGCTCAATCGCATTACTCACATCGGCATCATAACCTTCAATATCTGCGTAATAACGCCCTGCGATGCCTTGCATTTTAGCAAATTCACCGACCATGTCGGTATTTAAGTCACATTTACACAGTTCAGCGGCTTGGCTAACCTTCTTGGTATCTGCCTCAATTTTTTCTGCAATATATAACGCTAATAATTTAATCCGCGTCACTTTATCGCCAATCGAGCCTAAGTCTTTTTGAAACACCACATTATTAAGCTGTTCTAAACGTGAGCCTAACTTAACCTTTTGGTCTTGCTGCCAAAAGAAACGTGCATCGGCAAATCGCGGACGAATCACGCGTTCATTACCTTGCGATACCATCGCTGGATTAGAGCTATCAATATTTGCTACCGTAATGAAATAAGGCATTAATTCGCCCTGTTCACTAAAAACAGAAAAATATTTTTGGTTATCTTGCATCGTTGCCACTAGGGCTTCTGACGGCACTTCTAAATACACTTCTTCGAATTGACCTGAAATCGCTTTCGGCCATTCGACTAAAGCAGTGACTTCTTCGAGCAGGGCATCCTCAATATGCGCTTGACCACCCAGCTGTTTCGCCATGTCACTGACTTGTTGTTTTACCATCGCTTGGCGTTCATCAAAGTCAGCCACGACATAGGCATCACTGAGGGCTTGATGATAATCATCAGCGTGTTTTAAAGTGATTGCTTGTGGGGCATGAAACCTATGCCCCACAGTTTGATTGCTCGCGTCTAAGCCTAAAATATTGGCTTTAACAATTTGCTCATCAATCATCATCACAATGTGATGCACAGGACGAACAAATTCTTCTGTTCGTGCGCCCCAGCGCATACGCTTAGGAATGGGTAGTTTGTTCAATGATTGCGTCACCATGTCTGGCAGTAATTCAGCCAAAGATTTTCCTTTTGCAGTCGCCTCAAAAAATAACCATGCACCCTTCGGTGTATCACGCTCAATTAAATCTGCTACCTCAACCCCACAAGATGATGCAAAACCTTGTGCTGCACGGGTTACATTCCCATCCGCATCATAGGCTGCTTTTTTTGCAGGGCCGCGTTTTTCAACAACTTGATCTGCTTGCTGCGTCTCTACTTGCGTTAGGCTCAAAGCTAAGCGTTTTGGTGTAGCAAAAATTTTAGCCTCAGCAAAACTTAGACCTGCATCTTTAAGGCTATTTTTAATGCCTTCTGCAAACGCATTGGATAGTTTCTTAAGCGCTTTTGGTGGTAATTCTTCTGTGCCGATTTCAATCAGACACGTCGCAACTTTTACTCCATTACTCATGATGTTTTCTCCACTGATTTCACTAATGGAAAGCCTAATGCCTCACGAGAGGCATAATAAGCCTCTGCTACTGCACGGGATAAAGTCCGAATACGTAAAATAAAACGCTGTCGTTCTGTCACTGAAATAGCATGTCGGGCATCCAATAAATTAAACGCATGAGAGGCCATCATCACCTGCTCATAAGCAGGCAAAGGCAGATTGTTTTCAATCAGTTTTTTACTTTCGGCCTCGCACACATCAAACCAATGAAACAGCTCTTTAACATTCGCATGTTCAAAATTATAAGCGGATTGTTCGACTTCATTTTGATGAAAAATATCACCATAGGTCACAGTGCCTTGTGGGCCTTTGGTCCATACTAAGTCATAAATACTATCAACCCCTTGAATGTACATGGCGATGCGCTCAAGGCCATAGGTTATTTCACCCGAAACTGGCTTGCACTCGAGACCACCGACTTGTTGAAAATAGGTAAATTGCGTCACTTCCATACCATTTAGCCAGACTTCCCAGCCTAAACCCCATGCGCCTAAAGTGGGTGACTCCCAGTTGTCTTCAACAAAACGTATATCGTGCTCAAGCACATCAAAACCCATCATTTTTAATGAGTCTAAATACAACTCTTGAATATTGTCTGGCGAGGGTTTAAGCAATACTTGAAACTGATAATAGTGCTGTAAGCGATTTGGGTTTTCACCATAACGACCATCCGTCGGGCGACGACATGGCTGAGCATACGCCGCACGCCAAGGCTCTGGCCCAATAGAGCGTAAAAAAGTCGCAGGGTGAAACGTACCTGCGCCTACCGCAAGGTCTAACGGCTGCATAATCACACAGCCTTGAGCTGCCCAAAAAGCTTGAAGTGCTTCGATTAAACCTTGAAAGGTTTGAAGATCAGCTGATGTTTTAAATGCCATAAAAGTGTCATATGAAAAGAATGCGTGGAATTATAACGACTTAGCTTAATATAGCGAATATGAGCACACAAAAAATTACCTTATATTATGCCCATGATCCCATGTGTAGTTGGTGTTATGGTTTTCGCCCCGTGTGGCAACAAGTCACCGACTGGTGTCAGGATAAGGTAAACATAGAATATCTGTTGGGTGGCTTAGCCGCTGATACCAATGAAATAATGCCCCAAGCCATGCAAACAGATATACAGTCTTATTGGCAGAAAATTGAACAGGCTATTCCTGGCACTACATTTAATGTTGATTTTTGGACCAATAATCAACCCAGACGCTCAACCTATCGATCGTGTAGAGCCGTTATAGCCGCTCGCGTACAACAAACAAATAAACCATTAGAGATGATAACTGCCATTCAAAACGCTTTTTATCAACAAGCGCTTAATCCGTCAAATAGAGATACTTTAATAGATTGTGCCAAGCAATGTGACTTAGATATTAGCGCCGACCTTGATGCGCCGCACACTCAAAATTTACTTAAGCTTGAAATGCAGCAATGCAGACAACTGGGGTTAACGAGCTTTCCGTCTTTATTAATAGAAAAGAATGGCGAATTTTATGATCTGGCGGTAGATTATCTTTCTGCTAAAACTATCATTCGTCACATTCAGCTATATCTATAATTTATGACACTTTCAAACAGCTATCTTTCTTTAGGCGATGACTTTTATCAAAAAATTAAACCGTCCCCTGTCTGCAATCCTAAAATATTTTTATGGAATAGCCGCTTAGCCAATGAATTAAACATCGAACAACAGCTACAACTTAAGGACAACGAATTAGCTGATTTTTTATCAGGCAATACACTTATCGAAGGCTCTGACCCCATTGCTTTGGTGTATGCAGGCCATCAATTTGGCGGATTCTCACATCAATTAGGTGATGGACGTGCTCATCTGTTGGGCGAAATCACAGATAAAAATGGTCAGCTTAAAGACATCCAATTAAAAGGTTCTGGCCCTACTCAATTTTCTCGCAATGGCGATGGCAGATACGCACTTGGCCCTGCTATCCGTGAATTTATTATGAGTGAAGCAATGGTTGCATTAGGTGTGCCGACAACTACAAGCTTAGCGGTGACCACCACAGGTGACACGGTTTATCGTGAATCCATAGAGCCTGGGGCAATAGTGACGCGCATTGCTTCAAGCCATTTACGCGTTGGCACTTTCGAATATTTTGTCGCACGTAAAAATACAGCAGCCATAGAAAAACTGACTGACTTCGCCATTCAAAAGCATTATCCCGAATTAAAAGATACTGGCTCTGAGCGTTTTATTCTATTTTTACAGCAAGTTGTCACACAACAAATTAAACTCACTGTTGAATGGATGCGCGTGGGTTTTATTCATGGTGTGATGAACACTGACAACTGCACTATCTCTGGTGAAACCATTGATTATGGCCCCTGTGCCATGATGGGTGTGTATAACCCAAGCACCGTTTTTAGCTCAATCGACCGAGACTCGCGTTATGCCTTTGGTAATCAAGCCAACATAGTGCAGTGGAACATGGCGCGATTGGCTGAAACATTATTACCTTTGATTGATGCCGATGCAGACGTTGCAATGCAAAAAGTTATGGTTGTCATTGATGGTTTTGCCGATCAATTTCATTGTGCTTACAACAAAATGTTAGCCCACAAACTAGGCATTACTGATTATAAAGAAGCCGATAAAGAGTTATTTACTGAACTATTAACGCTGATGGAAAGCCACAATATGGATTACACCATTAGTTTTAATCACTTAACGCAGCGCATCAATGACACCGCTAATAATGCTGATATTGATGCGCTACTTAAAACATGGCTACCAAAATGGTACAGCCGACTAGGTGCTCAAGACAACGCTTCAACAGTCACTTATGAGTTAATGCGGCGCTCTAATCCTGTGGTTATTCCACGCAATCATCACATGGAAAACACCATTCAAGCCTGTTTAACGATGAATAACAGCAAACCTGCCGAAGATTTTATTAAGGTGTTAGCGTCCCCTTACGAACCCGTACAACACACTGAAAACTATCAAGATGCCTCTCCAGATAGTGATAAATATCATCAGACCTTTTGTGGTACTTGAGTCAAATGGGTAAGTTTTACGTTATTAACTACCATTCAAATCAACCGAGATAGCGTGCCATCCCAGCGTATTTTATGTTTCGAGACTCGTAAATACGCCGTAATAGCGATTCTATTGCTTCCATCTTCGGGTAAAACTTCGGCTCTATTTAACAAATATAAAATTATCTAGTTAATCAGGTTTTCTTTCAATATTTCTCATTTACTAACGACAATATAGGGTACATAACTCTTCATAGTCAGCTGATTTTTCGACCACTGAATCATTCACTTTATACTCTTCAGTATCATCAAGCCGTTGAAATGGCATAGCAATAAGGTCTAACTGTTTTTTGTGCCTAACAGCCTGCTGGAAAACGCCAGTGTACGTTGATTTATTTGACGCCTGATCGTAGGCATATGAAATACACAGTGGTATTTCCCAATGATGCAAAATAAGCTCAGAGGCCTGTAAAAAAGAAATTCCTACTATTTTTTCCAATGCCTCGGAAAAACTTGACGTTGAATTCTCGGCCACTAGGATCGCTTGGCTCACTTTTTCTGGCGCTATTTCAGCAATGGCCAATAAACCAAGATTATGAATCAGCCCAATTAAGTGTGCTGTCGCCGCATCATTCTCTTTGTCGCCATTTTGGTCTTGTTTCACCAGAAAATACATGAGATCCGCCATCACTAACGATGACAGCCAAAATCGACGTTCATTAAATCCTTTACATGTTTTTGTGTTAAATTGCTGGCTAACAAGTAAGGCAATACTAATCGACTTAACCATTTTAAGACCCAATTGCAGGCAAGCTCGTTTTACATCGGTAATTTCTGTTTTTGGCGCCACCCATGCTGAATTTGAAACTTTAATTAGACGAATACAAATGACTGGAAAATGGCGTAGCAATTCTATGATCTGATCTACTTCAGCGTCTTCATTCGATAAAATTTTTATTAATCGACTCACCCCCGTCGGTATATTTTTTACCATGTCGCAATTTTTTATGTCTTCTATGATTGAGTTTGACACGCTTTAAGCTCGCTGATTGTGCTCTAGTAAGTTGCTTTCACCACTGTTTTGACGTTTTAAAAATATCCAAATGTGTGAAAACTCCATCGGTTTACCAATAAAATAACCTTGTCCGATATCGCAATTAATACCCTGTAAATATTGTATCTGCTCAATCGTTTCAATTCCTTCTGCAATAATTTTTAGATCTTTTATTCTTGCCATGCCAATGATACTGCCCGTCATTGCCGCTGCCGCATTGTCATGCGGTATATCTTTAATAAAGTCTCGGTCAATTTTAAGCACATCAACAGGTAATTGGGTTAATGAGGCTAAATTTGAATATCCCGTGCCGAAATCGTCAATCGCTATTTTCACCCCTAAGCCACGTAATTGAGTAAACACGTCAATGTTCTTTTCTGTTACTTGAAAAGATGATTCGGTAATTTCTAACTCTAGGTATTGCGCTTCTAATCCCGATTCTGTTAGCGCATCACTCACTTGACGACAAAACTCGCCATAATAAAGTTGTACTGGACTCACATTAATAGCAACGGTAATTACTAAGCCTTTGCTGTGTAACAACTGTGCATCTGCACATGCTTTTTTAAGCACCCAATGACCAATTTTATTAATCAGCCTAGTCTCTTCAGCCATAGGAATAAAGTCATCAGGTGAAATAATGCCTTTGTTCGGGTGAATCCAGCGAATTAACGCCTCAACACCGACAATTTGTTGGGTAGATAAATCTATCTGTGGCTGATAATACAATTCAAATTGATCGTTTTTATACGCGTGATACAGTTCTTTTTCTAATTCAATTCGATTCAATGAGCGTTCAATAAGTTTTGATGTGTAAAGCTCGAAACAGTTTTTTCCTTTTGATTTTGCTTCATACATTGCCAAATCAGCCGATTTCAACAGTTCTGAAACCTGCGTCCCATGTTTTGGAAAATGAGCCACACCGATACTAAAGGTCGTATGCACTTGGTTTTTTTCAAGAAACAATGAATGCTTAAACTCATTAACAATATTATTTGCTAAGCCTAAAGCGACATCTTCAGCATTAGCCCCATGTTCTACAATAATACAAAACTCGTCGCCCCCTAATCGTGCAATAAACAAATCGTCTTGAGATATTTTTTGTAAATTTTGCGCAACTTCAATTAACAGCATGTCACCTGTTTCATGACCTAATTGGTCATTAACTTGCTTAAAACCATCTAAATCTAAAAACAAGACTGAGAAGTTCAGCTCTTCTCTTTCGCTTAATAACACCAAACTTTCAAGTTGATTTATTAAATAACGGCGGTTAGCCAATCCTGTTAATGAATCATGATAAGCCAAATGATGAATTGAATCGTTGCGCTCATTCAGTTCACTAATGTCTTGTAAACAGCCCTGATAGACCAATCCATCACTTTCAGTGTTATCTAATTCTGCGGTAAACAATAGGTCTTTAAAGCCCAAAATACCGTGGCTCACTTGAATTTTAGTTTGAATGCGTTGTTGATCGTTTTTTATCGATTCTAAAAAATGAGCCGCATTTTCTCGATTCACTTCATGTAACTGTTGTAAAAAATCATGCTGAGACACTATATTGCTTTGTGTATTGAGCCCTAATAACAGTTTAGTCTCTTGCGGCAAATAAAAGCTCTGCTGCTGCACATACCAAGAGAAATCACATAGTTTTGACAGTTGATGAGAATTAACCAGGCGTTTATAACTATTTTTAGTCTTTTTTTGACGTAAAATAGTTTCCATGCACTTTTGTAATTGATGCTCAAAATGCACATCAACAATGGGTAAGTCGATAAAAGCTTTTACCCCAAAACGATAAGCCTGCTGGATAAACTCTTTTCGTTTGGGCAAAGTGATAATAAAAATCGACAAGCCTTCCTTTGCATCAACTGTTAAGGTCTGACAAAGTGCTAACAGCGTTTCCGATGAGGGCGGCGATGACAAATAGAGTATATCAACGTGCTGTTGCCTAATGTTTGTTTCCAGCTCTGCAATGCTCACTGACCAATTTTCTTGAGTTAGATTGGCACATTCTTTAAAGGCAGGGCACATGCTAATATCCGTGTTATCACTGATAATTTTGATGTGCACAGATTCTAAGAGTGGATAAGGCGTATTGAGCATTTATATATTTTTTATTATTTATTATAATCTAAACCAACCTCTTTATGATAGCCACTAATTTCAATGTAATTTCTAGCTTATATAATAAATACTATGAATGACAACGACTTACTGCGATACAGCCGTCACATTATGCTACCTAATCTAGGGTTTGATGGGCAAAATTCAATACGGCAGGCAACCTGTTTAATCGTTGGTCTTGGTGGTTTAGGCTCATCTGCTGGCCTATATCTTGCCAGTAGTGGCATGGGTAAACTTATATTATGTGATTTTGATGACGTAGATGAATCCAATCTACAACGCCAAATTGCACACCAGCAAAAAAGCATTGGGATGAATAAAGCCCTATCTGCCCAGCAAACCTTAAACGCTATTAATCCCAATGTGACCATAGAGGCTTATAGCGCACGTTTATCTGAGTCCGAACTGGAAAAACTATCTGCTCACTGTGATGTAATTTTAGATTGCAGTGATAATTTTGAAACCCGTTACCAACTCAACAGAATTAGCTTAAAAACACAGAAACCCTTAGTGTCTGGAGCCGCCATTCGTACTGAAGGACAACTCAGTGTTTTTAACGTCACCACGTCCTCCCCCTGTTATCAATGCCTTTATGACGATCCACTCATACAACAAGATAACAACTGCTCTAATAACGGCGTGTTCGCCCCACTGGTCGGAATTATTGGCTCTATGCAAGCCAATGAAACACTTAAACTAATCGCATCAACAGGTCAGGTATTGGATGGAAAGCTGTATCTTTTAGATAGTCACAGCATGCAAAGCCGCACCATTGACATCAAGCGAGATCCTGCCTGCCCTCATCATGAAAGCTAAAATCATTGGGTTTCATCAAGACGATGTTTACCAATGGGTCGCTGATTTGGAATGCGGCCACACGCAACATGTACGGCATAATCCACCCTTTACTAACAGGGCTTGGGTGGTTGACCCTAATTTAAGAACCGAAAAATTGGGTTTTGAATTGGAATGCTTGAAATGTGACCTAAACCACTAGCTTAGATTTCGTTGACGATTTATTTCAAATAAACACACCGCTGTTGCTACCGACACATTTAAGC
>CAZORZ010000019.1:0-10560 GCA_964582255.1 uncultured Gammaproteobacteria bacterium
TGATCAAAAGTATATAACAGTGCGTCATGATGAAGGAGAGCTTTTAATTGAAGATACCTTATTGAGTTTAGAACAAGAATATAAGGGAACATTCTTGCGTATTCATCGTAATGCCTTAGTCGCTTTAGATAAAATTGATGGTTTGGTTAAAACAGAGGCGGCTACGTCAGTCTCTTTAAAGGGGGTTAAGCATCCTATGGAAATTAGTCGACGTCATTTAGCCGCAGTGAGAAAAGTAATAAAAAACCTGTAACTGTTTGTTTGGTAGTTACTAAAACTTATGTCTTCCTAGACCTCTCTCAACAATTTATAATAAAAGCATTATTTTATTGACTACTTATTACTTATGACAGACTCATCAGATACTTCATTAAAATTACTAAGAATTGCAACGCGTAGTAGCCCCTTAGCTCTGTGGCAGGCAGAAGATGTAAAAGCTCGATTGGCCGTGTTATATCCAGATTTAGTGGTCGAATTGGTGAAAATGACCACCAAAGGCGATAAAATTTTAGATGCACCCTTAGCAAAAATTGGTGGCAAAGGTCTATTTGTTAAAGAGCTAGAGATTGGTTTGCTTGAAAACAAAGCCGATATTGCCGTGCATTCAATGAAAGACGTGCCTATGGCCTTTCCTGAAGGGCTGGATTTATTTTTGATTATGCAGCGTGAAGACCCTCGTGATGCGTTTGTCTCAAACAGCTATGCTAATTTAGCCAGCTTACCTGACGGCTCAATCGTGGGCACATCAAGTTTGCGCCGCCAAACTCAAATTAGAGAAAAATATCCAAAATTGACCATTAATTGGTTGCGAGGAAATGTGAATACTCGCTTAAAGAAACTTGATGATGGTGAGTATGATGCCATTATTTTAGCCTCAGCAGGTCTCATTCGATTAGGTTTTGAACATAGGATAAAAGACTTTATTTCACCAGAAGATAGCTTGCCTGCAGCAGGTCAAGGTGCGGTAGGTATTGAGTGTCGAGTTAATGATGATGCGGTGCATCAATTATTAGAGCCCTTACGTGATACTGATACAACCATTAGAGTGACGGCAGAACGGGCGATGAATAGTCGTTTAAATGGTGGCTGCCAAGTGCCTATTGCTGGTTTTGCAACCTTAGAAAATGATCAAATGTATGTGCGTGGATTGGTTGGAGAACCAGACGGATCAGTAGTATTAAGAGCAGAGGTAAGAGGTAAGCAAAGCCAAGCAGAGCAATTAGGCATAGATTTGGCCGATCAGCTTTTGGCATTAGGTGCCGATAAAATTTTGGCTAAAATCCAACTAGACGGCTAATAACGTGCGCTCACCTTTGCGGGTTTTAGTGACAAGGCCTGCTCATCAGGTTAATAATTTATCATCTTTACTGATACAGTTTGGGGCAGAGGCTGTGCGTTTTTCGACTATTGAAATCAGTCCTTCGGCGCATTGCCAACAACAAATAGATATAAAAAATAGCATTAACCAGTTTGATATTGCTCTGTTTGTCAGCAGCAATGCCGTGAGTTATGGCTTAGCCATGCTGGACTCTTCAAAAATAGCCAAGCAGTTAAAGCTAGGTGTCATCGGTAAAGGCTCGTTAGATAAGTTAGTTGAATATGGCTTGGCCTCCCAAGCCATACCAGCCAAGACATACAATAGCGAAGGATTGTTAGACACCGCATTACTAAGCAATGTTGATGGCAGTAATATCATCATATTTCGTGGTCAGGAAGGAAGGAATTTACTGGGTGACACTTTACAAGAGCGCGGAGCAAAGGTGACATATTGTGAAGTATATCAGCGCAGATTACCGACCATTGAAGCAATAGATTATCAATCAATATTCAGTGCTGAAATAGATGTTGTTATTTTTACTAGCAGTGAAGGTATGTTAAATGCGTTTAAATTATTGCAACAAAAAGAGGCGAATGCTTTATTAATAACGCCATGGTTATTGATTAGCGAAAGAATGAAAAAAACAGCCTATAATTTAGGCCATAACAGCGATATTATAATAGCAAATCAAGCCAGTGATGACGGTATTATCTCAGCTCTAAAGCAATGGATGATGCCATAAAGTGAATGATAAAAATGAATGATAAAAGCGATAAGTCGATAGATGTAAAAGAAGATGGCTCACAAAGCACTGATGCCTTAGTGAGCGACAATAAACGTAAAAAACCATTTCGTTGGTCGCTATTGTTTATAACGGTGTCGTTTTTAGTGGCACTAACAAGTGCAGCAGCGGCAGCCTATCTATGGCTTCAATTTGAAAGTTACAAAAAAACATCGGCTGATAGTCTCAGCCAGTCTTTAATCCAAATTGATAATCGACTAGAGCAAAAATTAGATGCTCAAGACATGTCGGCACAGATAGAACCCGTCGTTACCCCACTACAAAAACGCTTAGTTGAGTTAGAGCAACTGAACGCATTAGCAGAACAACATCTCACTGTATTAACTGAGTCAACGAAAAAATTATTTGAACTGTATGGACGTGATAAAAATGGATGGCAGTTAGCCGAAGTGGAATATCTATTGCGTATCGCCCAGCATCGATTGCTTATTGAAAACGATTTTCAAGGTGCCGAAAAAACCTTAAAAGCAGCAGATGAAAAACTTAGTGAGATCGCTGATCCTGGATTGTTGCCAGTTCGATTGATTATTTCTGATGAGCGAGTGTTGTTGCAAGCACGCAGCAGACCAGATTTGGTGGGCATTGTGTTGTCTTTATCGCGCATTGTGAAGCAGATCCCATATTTAAAGTTGTCGCCTAATCAGTCGATTACAGCGCCTAAAAATGATAAGAAGGAAGTGCCAAACTTGCTTGCTATGGATGCACCATGGCAAGAACAGGTGATAAGTTTCGTTAAAGGTTTGGTGAAGGTCGAGACACTAAAGTCATCAATATCGATTGAGTCCGTCGGTATTGTTGATGTGTTGAGTTCGTTAGAAGAGAAATTAAAATTAGCAAAATGGGCGGTGTTAGAAAGAGATGCATCTCAATATCATCAATTGATTGAGCAAAGCACAAGTTTGTTAAAGCAATATTATGATGAGAAAAACAACTATCATGTTGAATTGTATCATGAGCTAGTAAGATTAAATCATCTCGAAATTAGACCTACATTACCTGATATTTCCCATTCATTATTAAAATTAAAAGCCATTATGTTGAAAAAGCAACATACGCTAAAAACAGAAAAGCCAGTTGAGAGTATAAGCTCGAAACAAATGGAGTCTGTCCCCTCAAAAGGAGAAAATGAAAACGGAGAGGCTAATGAGTAAATTTATTATTTCCATTTTGCTGTTGTTTGTTTTGCTATTAACAGCAGTTTTACTGATTAAAGAAGACCCCGGTTTTGTATTAATCCAGTATGCAGATTTTTCACTAGAAACAACGGTTGCCGTTGCTTTTGTCGGGTTAGTAATCGCTGCGATTAGCATTAATATAATGTTAAAAATATTGCTGTTTGTGTTGCGTATTGGCAAGCATCTAAAAATAAGATCAGATAAACGTAAAACAGATAAAAGTAGAGCTTTACTCAATAAAGGTTTAATTGATTTAACAGAAGGGCGCTTTTCTCAAGCTAAAACTAAATTAACCCAGTTGATAGATTATGCCGAAAACCCATTGCTTAATTATTTGATGGCAGCTAGAGCTGCGCATCAATTAGGTGAATATGAGCAACGTGATAACTACTTGAAGAAAGCCCATGAAATGAACCCAGAGGCTGAAATTGCGATTGGAGTAACCCAAGGAGAGCTACAGCTGGCGGCTAAGCAAACAGAACGAGCCTATGCAACATTGACCCATTTATTTGAAAAATCACCGAAACATGATTATGTTTTAAAGTTACTGGCTAAGGTGTATTTAGCTTTAGAAGAGTGGGAAAAGCTAAAAAAATTGTTGCCGACACTGAAAAAGAAAAAACTTTTTGTGCTCATTAAAATGGAGGAGATAGAGCAACTGACCTATGCTGGTTGTTTGGGTGAGGCATGCACAAAAAGTTTAGATGAATTGACAAAATCGTACCAAAAAATAAATAAAGTAACGCCTAAAAATGAGTATTTATTTAATAAATATTTACAACGCTTACAGCAATTAGATGAGAGCCAAATAGTGTTAGAAAAAACGATTAGAGAATCGTTAGATGCTCAATGGAACAAAATATTAATTGTACAATATGGTTTGTTGGATCGAATAGCTTCGTCTGAATTATTAAAAAATGCAGAAAAATGGCAACAAACGCATCGTTATGATGCCGAGCTTTTATTAACATTAGGTCGTTTATCAAGGAGAGAAAAGTTGTGGGGAAAAGCCCAAAGTTATTTAGAAGCCAGTATTTCAGCAGAGACTTCGGCTCATAATTGCTTAGAATTAGCAGAATTATTAGAAAATGACTTAGATCATGCTGATCAGGCCGTCGAATACTACCAAAAAGGCTTGAAGGCGTGTGTTGGGAAATCCATTTCTTGATCGGTGCTTTCTTAGGTAAGTTTAAAAAATCTATATTAGCGGTTGATTATATTAGAAATCTCTAATATAGTTCGTTTCATGGTGAGCAGCACAGGACATATCCAACTGCTTACAAACGATTTTTAATTTTAATTTTTGGAGATTTATTATGAAAACTATCATCACTGCTGCTGCACTTTTAATCGCTTCTTCTACTGTTTCTGCTTTTGACATGCCTTTCATGGGTAACGGCTCTAATGCTTCTAACGGTATCTTTGGCGGAAACGGCTTAACTGATACTGCTGGTAACGGCGCACACAAAGGTAACGGTTCTGCTGACGGCGAAGGCGAATTCTCTTTCGCTATGTCTTTTAAAGGACGTGGTACTGCTTCTGCTGCTTCTGATACCACTTCTGCTTATAACGGTAAAGCGAACGCTGACTTCAACTCTAAAGCTGATTCAGCTGCTAAGACTGTAGCTAACACTCAAACTGTTTTTGCTCCAGTCGTTGCTAAGTAAATTGGCTAAATAATTTAAGATTTTACGACTCTAAATGTTTTTTAAAAGCCCGCATTTGCGGGCTTTTTTTCGAGCAGTGAAAAGTTTAATTATTTGGTTTAAAATGTTCTGATGCGCCCTATTATTGTCATTTTTTTGTTAGCAATCTATTCAAGTATTGTTGCGGCTGATCGTTTAGTTTTTGTACAAGGCTATTTGGGTGAATCTTCAAATTGGCAGGTATCAGGTATTGTTCAACATTTAGAAAAAAATGAGTGGCGTCAAGCAGGTCATTATTATTACCATGAAAAAGGGCTGTCTTTAAAAAAAGCACCTGCCACATTAGCCAGAAATCAATATTATACAGTTGAGTTACCTACCGAGGCATCGATAAGAGATCAGGCTTATTATTTGTCGAGTTATTTGAAGCATTTACGCCAGAGCTATCCTGATGAGCGTTTGATTCTAGTTGGGCATTCAGCTGGAGGTGTTTTAGCGCGCTTAGTTATGGTGCAAAACCCTAAGCTTAAAGTGGCGCAGTTGATTACCATTTCAAGTCCTCACTTAGGCTCTGATTTAGCTGAATTAGCTAATTTACTTGGTAAAACGCCGTTGGCTATTTTCACCCCCTTAATTGGCGCAGAAACACTTAATCGTTCTCAAGCTCTATATCAAGATTTATTGCCAGAGCAACCAGGACGTTTTTTATATAAGCTGAATCGTCAGCCCCATCCCAAGGCTGAATACATATCAATAGTACGCAACCCCAATGCCGCTGATGGCGGAGATTTAGTAGTACCAGCGTACAGTCACGATATGAGAAATGTGTACAGCCTAAAGCAACAAGCTAGAAGCTATGTGGTTAATGGCGGTCATAGTCTTAATGCCAATGATGGATTGCTGATTTATGATATTTTAACATTACACCAATTTAAAGAATCAAGTTGGCGTCAGCAGATTTAAGCTCAGCAGTTATCTAGGGTCAGATATTTATTCATGCGCTTGCCTTGTTGAAAGCCCTTCCAGTAAGCTTCTCTGCCCTTTTTCTGGATGTCTTTGGGCATGCCAGCAATAATACTATTATAGTCTTGGGTGACGATATTTTTATCGCCACAATATTTTCTTTTGTAAGCAAATTGACCAGTCATATGAGCTAATCGCATATGCTGTAAAGATGGGTCTTCTACTGCCTTAGGTTGTTCTTCTTTTACAGTTTCTTTGGTTGGTGCTTTAATCTTGTCTTCAGCTACTTCGGCTTTTAATTGACGAGACTCTGTTAAGCGCTTGCATTCGTCATCAGACAATAACTTGGACGTTGTTCTGCTTTTATCAAAGCCATCTTGAAAGGCATTGCGCATTAGGTTTTGATAGGCTTTTGGAACGGCCTGAACACGTTTAGTGAATTCACCTAAGACGCTGGCTTCACCGCATTGAAGTCTCGAAAAACTGAGTTTACCAAGCGTTCTCGCCATATTCACGATGGTGCTGTTGGATAAGTCAGTGGCTATTTCTTCGTTGGTTTTTGTGGATTCAGAAGATGTTTTGTCGCCAACTTGTGCGGTGGGTAACGCAGAGATCGCAGTGTCAATTATGGAAATAATGGAGTTTAAACCTTGGTCGTTTAGTGCGGCTTGTGCATTAAACGATAGAGCCAGAGTGACAAATAATGTGCTGAGTGAATATTTCATACGTCC
This sequence comes from uncultured Gammaproteobacteria bacterium, assembly GCA_964582255.1. Taxonomy (GTDB): domain Bacteria; phylum Pseudomonadota; class Gammaproteobacteria; genus CAYZQE01. Next base: position 6,636 of record CAZORZ010000019.1, read on the forward strand.
ATATTTAATGAGTGTGACATTGCTATTTAATCATGCGTCGGCAATATCATCCAGTTTTTCTGGTTTATGAATGAAATAGCCTTGGCCGTGTGAGATGCCAATGTGTTGAAGATGTTCTTGAACCTTTTGATTTTCAACATATTCAGCAATGACAAACTTACCCATAATATTAACAATGGAGTTAATAGATTCAACCATGGTGCGATGAACCAAATTGCTATCAATGTCTTTTACAAATGAGCCATCAAGCTTAATGTAGTCAACATCGAGGTTGCTGAGATAGCCAAAAGATGACATGCCTGTGCCAAAGTCATCTAATGCCACAGAACAGCCGATGTCATGGATGCCCTGAAAAAATTGTTTAACTTAATTTAAGTTACCAATGGCGGCAGATTCGGTTATTTCAAAACAAATGCGATCGGGAGATACCTTGTGCTTGCCGATGACTTGCTGAATGAGTTTAATCAATTCTGGTTTTACGATGCTCAAACCAGATAAATTAATACTGAGTTTAAATTTCGGGTTTTTTGCTAGAAAGGCAATTGATTGTTTTAAAACAGCCTTATCTAAAATGGCTATATGACCAAATTGCTCTAGTGCAGGAATAAAGTTATCAGGATAAATTAAACCATCGTCATTTTTAATACGAATTAATACTTCATACCAATGTTGTTCTTCGTGAGACGAAAGGCCTTGTATTTTTTGCCCATGGAGTTCTAATTGATTGTTTTTAATGGCACTAAGAGCCATCTCTGATTGATACATAGCGCTTTGCTTTTGCTCAAACAGAATGTCCTCTGCGTTATAAATGTAATATTGATTTCGACCTAGATCCTTAGCCATGTAGCAAGCACTATCAACTAAGCTGAGGAGCTCTTTAAGGCTGTCAGTATCTTCTGTGATTTCGATAACGCCAATACTCACACCGATAGTAAATGAGTATGATTCCCATAAAAACTCATAGTTATGTACAATGGCACGTAGCTGTTCAGCAATGGTTTCCGCACGATCGACGCTGCATTGATTGAGCAACAACCCGAATTCATCACCGCCTAAGCGAGCTAGGGTGTCGCCTCTGCGCAATTGGCTTTTTAGTAAGGAGCTGATCTCTATCAGTAATTGATCGCCAGCTGCATGTCCTGCCGTGTCATTAATAATTTTAAATTGATCAAGGTCAAGATACATTAATATAGATATCGAACGATCAGCTTTAGCAAGGGCAAGAGCCTCTTTTAATCGCCGTTCAAATTCACCACGATTAATCAACTTTGTTAATTGGTCATGAGTGGCTCGATAAGATAGCTCTTTAGTGCGTTTAGAGACCTTTTCTTCCAAAATAATATTTTGGTTTAGCGAAGACAGTTCGGCTAAAAGACGCTTTTTATCAGTGCGATAAAATAAACCGCTGACAATAATCCCCGCTAGAATACAGATGATAAGGACTAAATATTTTTGATGGTCTAATTGTTTAGAATAGTCAGTGATGGATACTTTATCGAAAGAACTTATTAAATTCCAACTGGTTCCAAGCACTTTAATATTGGCATTAATAAATTGTTGCTCATCTAAAGATAATTTTTTTGAGCGTTTAATAGTGCCTTTATTGCCATCAGCTGATATTTCGATAAACCGAGATTGGCTACCATTGATGAGGTAAAAATGATGATTAGCTGGAGGGCGCTTCTTAATATAGCCTCGATTATAGTGGTGTTAAAACTAGCAAACAAAACACCAACATCTTCACGCGGCAAATATAAATTAGTGAGTATGTCAAAGTGGTAATTAACGGGATTTGGATTACCGTGGACTAGGATGGCTTCGAGATGTCCTTGAATAAAAGCTGAAATATTCTGTTTGCAGATATTGCCAATTTTAAAATCAGAGGCTTTAGGTAAGACTATTGCGCCTGAATGAGTAGCGATATTGAAATCAATCATTTCAGGAAATACTAAGGCTATTCTGCTGTGCAGATGAAGGCGAATAATTTGGTTGTCAGGGTCTTTCTTAAGCTCTACAAGCTCTCTTTTGTACGTCTTTTGTAATAATTGAAGGATGTCTCTACGGTTTTGAATATAGGTTGAGATTTCGTTAGCGGTAGAGGTCGCTACTTTTAAAGCGACCGCGTTTTGATGTTGAATAAAGTCTTGTGTTCGGGTAGTTGTTACCCAATTGAGCAATAAATAAATGACAATTATGGTTATGGCGATAACAATATGAAATAATTTATTTAGAGAGAGGGATTGTGTGTTCACTCAACGACCAATTAATTTTGCGAAACAAATCCGTGTTGAAAGTATCTATAAAGACGACGAATATTATAAATATTAGACGTCAATATTAGTTAAGTATAGCAGAACACTTTATAATAAAAGCATGTCAGTAAATTAGCCGTAATTTTGAAGCAAAAAAATAACGTCAATTGGTATTTGAAAAACCAATTGTTTCAACAAAAAATACCCAAAGTAATGATGCAATGGTTAATGGATGAACATTCATTAACCAAGCGGCTCATCGGGGCATGTAGTGGTAATTTTTCGGTGCAGGTGCTGAACCAAACGTGGATTGTGCCAACTCGCGCAGAACAAAAGATGTTGGCTATATCAACGCGCCATAAGGTATTGTTGAGGCAAGTTATTTTATATTGTGGCGTTCATCCTGTGGTGTTTGCCCATTCGTTAATTCCTATTAAAACGCTTAAAGGTCAGCATCGGCGTTTGGGCTGTTTAGGTAATAAGCCTTTAGGAAAGTATTTGTTTTCTAAGTCTTATTTGCGGCGTTCAGCCTTGCAATGGTCGTTAATTAAACAATCTAGCCCCTTGCATGACGTGATCTTGGCACACAATCTATTACACGGAGATGTGTGGGGCAGACGTTCGCTATTTCATTTAAAACAAAAAAAGCTACTCGTGAGTGAGTATTTTTTACCAGCAATTAAAACATTATGACGCAACAAAATAATACAGTGGCATTTGTTAGTTTAGGCTGTCCAAAAGCGACGGTGGACTCAGAGCAAATTTTAACTCAACTTAAAGTTGAGGGTTATCAGGTGACGAATGACCAAGATAATGCCGACATGGTGATTATTAACACCTGTGGCTTTATTGATACGGCTATAGCAGAGTCAAAACAAACCATAGATGATGCCTTATATGATAATGGAAAGGTGATTGTGACTGGTTGCCTAGGAGCAAGCGAGGATCTAAAAAAAGAGTTTCCTGAGTTGTTGGCGGTGACAGGGCCACATGCCAAAGAAGAAGTGATGCAAGCGGTGCATAAACATTTGCCACCTCAGCATGACCCCTTTCTTGATTTAGTCCCTAAACAAGGCGTCAGACTTACGCCGAAACACTATGCCTATTTGAAAATATCAGAAGGCTGTAACCATCGTTGTACCTTTTGTATTATTCCATCCATGCGCGGCGACTTGGTCAGCCGACAAATTGATGAAGTGATGCAAGAAGCTGAAAATTTGGTTAAAGCTGGGGTGAAAGAGCTGCTAGTCATTTCACAAGACACCAGTGCCTACGGCGTAGACACTAAATATGCGACTCACTTTTGGAATGGACAGCCATTAAAAACAAAATTTTATGACTTATGTCGAGCCTTAGGGCAGTTCGGCATTTGGGTGCGCTTACATTATGTCTATCCCTATCCTCATGTTGATAAGGTCATTCCGTTGATGAGCGACGGTTTGATTCTACCTTATTTAGACATACCTTTTCAGCATGCTAGTCAGCCTATTTTAAAGGCAATGAAACGTCCTGGATCACAAGAAAAGGTGCTAGAGCGAGTTTTTAGCTGGCGTGAGCAATGCCCTGAGCTTGTCATTAGAAGCACATTTATTACAGGCTTTCCGGGGGAAACGGATCAGGATTTTGACACTTTGATATCTTTTATAGAGCAGGCTGAATTAGACAGGGTAGGC
>CAZORZ010000020.1:0-5499 GCA_964582255.1 uncultured Gammaproteobacteria bacterium
CTCTTAGCAATAACCGATGGATCTTCATAGTGCGTGGTAAGCGCATGCCAGTCTGCGACAAAAAAGAAACATTCGTAAGAATGTTGCAGCTCAATCCAGTTTTTTAATACGCCGTGATAATGACCGAGATGAAGCAACCCAGTAGGACGCATACCCGATAATACGCGTTGATTTTGACTCGTTGTGGAATTCAAAAATATTAACCCAATGCAATTCAGTTTTAAGAGCTTACTATTATACAATTATGCAAGTTCATCATGAAGGGATTTTTTACAATGTATTTATTAGACTGACCAATAACATTTCCGCAGTTGAAAAATCAAACTGACTTATCGGTTCTCTAATGTCTTCTAGTTGTTGTTTCATTTTTCCGTCAACCTTTGCCATTAGAGCCGCAATAGATTCTTCTGATTCCGCATCAAAATTCTCTACCTTCACTAATATTTCATTTAATGATTTTTTGATGGCTGAGTTATCCGCTTGCACGCCACTCTCTTCGGGCATTACATTATCCCAATCTATCCCCCTTAAATCTGCATTGACCTGTTTAAACTCGTGCACCACGGCTAACAAATATGATTTAAAAGGTTCTTTGTTTTTTATGCAGTTTTCAAATTTTGCTAATGAAATCTCAAGTGCCTCCGCGCCAATCGTACTGGTAATACCCTTAATCGTGTGAGTTAACAATAAGGCCTGCTCAAGATTTTTAGCTTTCAATGCTTCATTAATCAGCCGTGGTGACGATTGTTGTTTTTGATAAAATGACTGGAGTAATTTTTGGTACATAAGCTCATTATTATCCAGTCTTTTTAGTGCTTTAAACTCAGAGAAATTAACAGATGATTTTTGATCGCTCTTAACCTTTTGAGTTCGATGCTGCTGCGTATTACCGCCAACATTAGCGGTTACCCATTTTGCAAGTATTAACACCATGTTGTCGACATTTATTGGCTTGCTGATATGGTCATTCATACCAACTGTTAACACCCGTTCAATGTCCTTTGCCATCACATTAGCCGTCATCGCAATGATCGGTAAGTTTTTGTATTTTTTTTGCTTTCTAATTAACTCTGTTGCTGCATAACCATCCATTACTGGCATTTGACAATCCATCAAAATACCGTCGTATGCATTTTCTTTTAATAACGCCAATGCCTCTTCACCATTATTGGCAACCGTGGCTGTCACTTGCTTTAAGCTTAATAAATCGAGTGCAACTTGCTGATTAAATTCATGGTCTTCGACCAATAACAAATGACAACCTTTTATTTTATCGAGTGCTTGCTGCAAGCTTCGTTTCGATTCTTCTATGACTGAATCCGATAGGCTTTCATTATTAAACGCTCTTAATATTCCTTTTAATAACAATTGAGGTATCACGGGCTTTGCCAATACCCCTGCAATTTTAAGGTTTAAGTTCCCCAACTCTTTAGACAAACTTTCTTTACCTTGGGCAGTTAGCATTATAATTTTGGTCTGTTTCATCGCATCTAAATACTGAGCTTTATTCAGAAAGTCGATACCGTCCATTTCAGCCATTTTCCAATCCAGTAGTATTAAATCATAACCTGACTTTTTATTTATGTGAGTGTTTTCAATCAAACTTAAAGCTTTCACGGCAGTTGAAGCTGTTTCTATTTCCATGCCATATCCCGACAAAGTCGTTGACAGAATCTCTCTTGAGTTATCGCTATTATCGATAATTAAAATGCGTTTTTTATAAATAGTTTTATAATCAAAACTCATGTTTTGGGTTTCGTAGGCTTCTGACAATTTGATATGAAAACTAAACGTGCTACCAACACCTTGTTGGCTTTTTACACTTAACTCTCCCCCCATAAGTGCCACTAAATTTTTAGAAATAACCAAACCTAAGCCTGTTCCACCAAATTTTCGTGTTGTTGATTCATCAGCTTGCTGAAATGCATTGAACAGCTTTTTCAGCTGATTTTCATTCATCCCTATACCCGTATCTTTAACATCAACTTTTAATATTAATTCAGCTTCCTGATATTTTTTAACTGATACAGAAACGATAACGTCACCTTTTTCGGTAAATTTAATGGCGTTACTTAAGAGATTGGTTAAAACCTGCCTTAAGCGTAAGGCATCACCAAAAAAGTCATTAGGTGTCTGATTATCAACATCGATGATAAGCTCAATGGCTTTATTTTGAGCACTCAGACTGACAACATTTAACACTTGCTCCAGTACGTCTGATAATTGAAAAAACTCTCTTTCTATCTCTGTTTTTTCAGCTTCGATTTTTGAAAAGTCTAAGATATCATTAATGATACCCAATAAATTTTCTGCTGACTTATGTACTTTTTTTATGTAATCGGCCTGTTTTGGCGCCAAACCTTCTTCTAAGGCCAAATAGCTCATACCAATAATGGCGTTCATTGGTGTTCTTATTTCATGGCTCATATTCGCTAAAAATCTACTTTTTGCTTTATTTGCCGCAATGGCATCTTCTTTTGAACGGGCTATTTCTTCCTCATAAGCTTTACGTTGAGAAATATCTCTAAAGACACCTACCGCTGACATTGCTTGATCGCCCTCGATGATCGGCACTACAGAAATAGATACTGGAAATATACTGCCGTCTTGACGTACAAACACCTCCTTATCTGACTCAAATTTATTGCCCAGATTAATCTCTGTCACTATAGGACAGTCCTCTGCCGAAACAGGCTCTAACCGTTCATTAACTGTATGGATCGTATCGTGAACTGATTTACCCATCATTTCATCTTGAGGCCAACCCAACATATTCTCAGCTGCACTATTTAAATAGGTACAGTTACCTTGTTGATCTTGCACATATACCCCTTCTGCCATGGTGTCAGTGATTTTATTTAGGAAATTCTTTTGCTCATCTAAAGCAAGTTGAATATTCTTTTGCTGAGTTATATCAGTTCTAATAGAGATATATTGAGTGAGTTTATTCTCAGCATTTAGTAAGGGTACGACAGTGCTGTTGACCCAAAAGCACTCTCCATTTTTAGCCTTACTTTTAACTTCCCCATGCCATACATTGCCTGCTGAGACCCTCGCCAAAATATTATCGTAGAATTCAACGGGATGAAAATCAGCTAATAAAATCCGATAGTTTTGTTGCAATAGCTCTTCTTTTGAATACCCTGATATGTCAGATAATTTATCATTAACATAGATAAAATCACCTTCGGAATTAGACATAGATACGATGGCATGCTGGTCAAGAGCATACTGCTGAAAATCAATTGTTTTAGCAGATGTATCTAAAGAGCGCGATGTTTTGGTTAATCGGTATATAACTACCAACATAAGCAGCAACATAAATATAATCACCACCATATCGACATAACGGGATGAATCAGCCTGATTTTCTAGTGTATCAACATATAAAAAATGCTTACTTTCTATCTTGCTAATAGCCTCTCTAAAGGCTTTGTCTTGTGCCATAGCAAGTATTAAATCATGCTGTAATGTAATGCTTTTATCTTGTTGCTTAGAAATTTGTTTTTTTATAGATTGAACCTTAATTTCTCTTTTTGATAACGCGGTTTCCATTGAATTCAATAATTCTAAAAAATCAGACGATGTTTTCTTATTTAGTAACTCAGTGAGTGTTGTCGTTGCTTCCCTCAATTCAGTTTGATATGAGTTGAGTTTTGTTGTTTGTTTTTTTTGCTCAGTTTTGGAATCAACAATCGCCTCAATTACCAATTCATTTATTAACACATCATATTCTTTGATAAGAGATAGGTTTTTAGTTATTTTTTGCCTAGCTTCGGCTTGCGTACCTGTTGTGTATTGTAAAAAATACACCATTAAGAAAATAACCAGTAAGCTGAGAAATAAAATTGGCGACCAGCTGGTTGATTTTTTAGAATTATTTTTTTGTGCAAACATAAATTAAAACATTAACGTATAAAGATTAATAATGAATTGTAGATCATCATAAAAATAAAGTTTATTTAACATCAATTTCTTCAGAAAGATCAATGCCGGCCAAAAGATCATCGACATCGTCAGTACTGACGATGGATCCGAAATCATCATCTGCTTTACTGCTTTTTTTCGGCGAAGAAGGTTCATCATCTACTGAGAAAAGTACGTCTTCCATACCACTCTCATCAATTGGTTTGGGTGCATCGGCATCTGTCACTGCTGTTTCTTTAGAATCTTCTTCAGCGTCAGCTGATAAAAACACATCTTCCATGCCAGAATCATCAATTGGCTCTGGTGCTGTCGCCGTTTCTACGTCGTCGGTGGGGCTATCTTCCTTCACAGATTCAACTGCTGTTTCACTAACAGTGGGTTCGCTAACGCTTTGTGGCTGTCCCTCATTAGCCACTGCCATTGTTGACTGCAATGCATCTTTGCTGGTTTTAATGGTTTCATTACCACCATTAAACACGGTGTTAAACTCTGCCATCATATTACCCATAGTGGCCTTAGTGATTTTAAGCTCTACTATTAATGATTCTTTTTCTTTCTCTAAGCCATCAATTTTATCTTGCGCGCCTTCGTCAACAGCGGTGTCTGATGCGCTCGAAGCTGTCACAGAAATATTTTCTTTATATCCTGCTATCACCTTATCAAAATATTCATCCATAACTGCCAAAATAGTATTGTCACGCTTAAGATGTAAACGTACTATTTGAGTAAAAAGTTCTTTTTCTAAACGATCAATACGCTTACTGGCTTTCAATAAACCATCGCCCTCTAAATCGGATACGCTGCTTAAAATACTTGTAATTGAGTCTAAACGATCACCAGAATGTAATTTAATGCTATCAACTAAGGCTTTTGCGGCGGCTTTATCCTTGCCTTTTTTTCTAATCGTAATAACAATCCATACAATCAAAATAATGCTTAGCAGCACTGTTGCCTCGGCTAAAAGAGTAAATAAAAGCGCATTGACTTCAATCATATTAAACCTCGATGTCGTCGTCTAAGGAGAGTTCATCAGGCATCTTCTTTTTACGCACATACATAAAAACACCAACGCCTATACCGATAATAACCACATTCACTAAAACGGTAATAATGCCGACCATCATCCAGTCTGTTTCTTCTTCCAAAGGCTCTTTTTCGACAATATCAGGCTCATCAACAACCTCTTCCTTGATCATCTTTTGTGTATTTACTTCTTCTACAGGCGCAATAATTTCTTCAATTTTTTCAACGCCAATAAAGGGAAATTGTCCTAAGTCGTAAGACAATTGCGTTCCTGTCACTGACATTGCTTGCATGCTCACTCGTAGAAAATGAACATGGTTGGAGCCGCTCGCATCTAATGTACTGACCAGAGTGCCGCCTGATTTCAACATAACTATTGATTGTTTCTCACCCGAGGGTTTTTCTAAAATCACTTTTAGATCCAGAGTATCAGGATCAATATATTCGTCTCTTGGAGTGACTATGAAGGAATAAAAACCCAGTTTTTTGGGTTTTGGCATGTATCCACCTGCCGGGTGGATCATTGCTCCAGCGATCTCAACGTACGGC
>CAZORZ010000020.1:5564-10545 GCA_964582255.1 uncultured Gammaproteobacteria bacterium
TCATTTATTAAAAAAGGATATTGCCCTTTTTCACTGCGATGTCGTGACATTGGCAAAGGTGACTTAGTACTTATGCCTTCACTATCAATATGTTCGATTGAAAACTCTACAAACTTAAGAAAACTATTTTTACGGATTGTTTTTCCTTTATTTTGCAATTCTGCAATCAATGAAAGTGGTTGATTTGGCAAAATATAAGGGGGAGGAGCTTTAACCACAAGCTTTAAATCTGTCACCACCATCACTCGATTATCATCATCAACTTTGGCATCTAAACGCCACTCGCCACTTTTCGGATTAGTGATGGTAATCAAATCATAGCCTTGGTCGCTGCGCCAACTGACATCTTTGTACTTTTTTTGCTTAGATATAACTCGGCCTGTTGGGTCAAACAACGTAGTGTTTTTCTTTGTTTTTTGATCTTTAAAAATCAATAGTGTCATTTCTTTAATTGATTTATCAACGACAAAATTATTACCCACTAGCGGCACGGTATCGGGCTGTGTCGCACGTTCAAACATTTTAAAAAAGATACGCTGTAAATCTTTATCTGTTTCGGCGACCTCAAATGAGCCACCTGTTTCTAAAGCGATGCGTTTTAACAAGGTCTCGTCGGTAGACCGCGATAATGCTACGGCATGAACCCTGACTCCTAGAGCTTTCAGTTTTGTTAAGTTTTTATCAATTATATTCTGGCGCGATACTTTATTTTTTTCTGGGTTTTTCGAAATATCGACTTGACCATCTGTTAATAAAATAATATTTCTGCGCCATTTTTTATCTTTTGCAGTCCAGCCTGCCGTTGCCCTTGTTAAGGCTGCTTCTATATTGGTAAATAATCCATTTGAATGAATTTGCGCCGCCCCGGCATCGGCTCTTTTGCGCCATGCTTTATTCACCGTAGAGGGCTTTACTTGCATATTCACATAACGGCCAAATGTCCAAACAGCTGCTTGTGACCCTGTTGGAATCAAACCATTTAACATTCTAAGCGCAGGTTTACGCAAATTATTTGGGTCATTAAGTTTCATGCTACCCGAAACATCAATCAGAATACGCACGTCATCGTTTTGTGCCGCAGCCCAGAGTTGATTACCGCTGAGTAACATGCCGATAAAAATAGTTTGGAGGATTTTCTTCATATTCTTTATTTTGCTTTTTTTTATTATTTCGGCATTTATAGCAAAAACTTTAAACACCACATCATTTTATTATAGAAGTCACAGCCAATTATTTATGAATTTATTGCAATTAATAACGATAAAATGATGAGTTTATTTGGTACAAAGTCTCATGCCGTCATTTATCTCAAGCTAATTTAGTTAATTGAACTAAAGTTTAAGCTTATGAGACCAATTTATAATGGCTAAATTCGATCAATATAAGCTGTCAACAACACGTTATGACTGGAGCGTGAAAGCTTTTTCTATTGCTAAAAAATTATTAAAGCTGAATATAAAACTGCATGACCCTGATGACTTAACTCAATCTGGGCAAATATTTCTGTTCAATCATTTTTCACGTTTTGAAACCTTTATCCCACAATATTTAATGCACCAAAACACAGGTTCATATTGCCGATCTATTGCCTCGCCTGAATTTTTTAACGATGATGTATTTGCTCGTTTTTTAAGCTCTGTCGGTGTGGTTCCCAGCAATATGCCTGATTTATTTACCTTTATGGCGACCGAAATTCTTCATGGTCGTAAGCTCATTTTATTCCCTGAAGGTGGCATGGTTAAGGATAAAAGAGTGTTGGACCAATCTGGTAATTTTAGCATTTATTCTCGCATGGCTTTAGAGCGGCGAAAACAACACCGCGGCGCTGCCGTGATTGCTCTGGCAGTTGATGCTTTTAAAACAACCTTATTACGTGATTTCTCTAAGGGTCAATATACCAAGATTGAACATTGGGCTGAACAACTTGAATTTACATCTACTGAAACGCTGTTGTCTCAGGCGATTAAACCGACCCTCATTGTTCCTGCCAATATTACTTTTTATCCTATTCGGACAGATTCTAATTTTTTATATCGCCTCGCGCATAAATTAAACGATAAAATTGATGGCCGCTTTGATGAGGAATTATTAATTGAAAGCAATTTATTAGTGAAAAATACTGATATGGATATTCATTATGGGCAGCCGTTGAATATGAACAGCTATTGGTACAGCTGGGAAAAATGGGCCTTGCCTCATGCCGTTCATAACTTTTCATCTTTGGATGAATTATTTCAATTACAGCCTAAGACTCTCACTCTCGCCAGTAAAATCCATTCTTTTGGTATGCAACGCAAGGCTCTTAAGGTACGTGATGACTATATGAAGTCCATGTATCAAGCTGTTAGTGTGCATCTGAGCCACATTGCATCACACCTCATTATTTTATTATATCGCCAAGGAATCGAAGCTATAAACTGCCAAATATTCCATAAAATTTTATATTTATGCGTTAAAAAAATCCAAACATCTCATCTAAATTATTGTCATCGAAGTTTAAAGAACCCCAAAGAATATGGTGTGTTATTAGACGGCGGAAGCAGTCGCCTTAAACGCTTTTTAATGACCATTAAACAACACGATTTGGTTGCGATTAAAGACAATAACTATGTGCTTAATGCCACCATCACTAAAAAATTTGATTTTGATCAAGTCAGAACGCATAACATTATTAGCGTCTATAGCAATGAAATTGCACCACTGTCTCACATTACAAAAATCATACAAGATACTGTGGATAATCATCAACATGTCACTGCACAAGAACTGGCTAGATTTCGTTATGAAGACCAACTCATCGCGTTTAACTGGGATAAAAAGTATTATTCTAAATCACGTTATAAGGAGATTAATGATCAACAGACCTTCACCCAAGACCCTAACTGGTTTTTTTTAGAGTCTTGCCCAAACGCCCCAGCGGTATTATTGGTTCATGGTTTGTTTGCATCGCCAGCTGAATTAAGAGCCTTAGGTGACAAACTTCATCAACAGGGTTTTCAGGTGTTAGGCGTGCGCTTAAAAGGCCATGGCACTTCACCGTGGGATTTAAAAAACACCACTTGGCGTGATTGGCTGGGTTCAGTACAACGCGGCTATCATATTCTCCAACAATTTTCGGATGATATTCATGTGGTTGGGTTTTCAACTGGTGCGCTATTGGCATTACTGTTAGCCGAGGAAAATAAATTCAGTAGCCTAACGTCTGTTGCTGCACCAATTAAATTTCATGATAAAAATGCTATGTTTATTTCACTATTGCATCAAACTAATAAAATAACCGGTTTGTTTAACGGCAATGGCGTTTTTCCTTTTAAAGAAAATAAGCCAGAGCATCCCGACATCAACTATCAACACATCCCTATTAGGGCACTGTATCACCTGCAAAAGCTCATTAAAAAATGCGATCAAGCTTTAACGATAAACTGTCCGATACATTTTATCCAAGGTGATAATGACCCATTAGTCACGCCTGAAAGTCTAGACACTTTATTTGACCATGTTGGCAATATTAACAATATAAAAACATGGGTTAATGCCGATAAACACGGCATTATTTTAGATGATTTAGATGATACTCAACAAAAGATTATTCGCTGGATAAAAGGCATTTCGAAAGCGGCTATTGCTCCGCATCAATCGTGATGCTGACATTGCCATCATTTAACTTGGCGACTGCGGCATCAAATACTTCTCCTGCTTTCCAACCTTTTTCGTAAAAGCGCTGTAAACAGTATTTTACTACTGGAAAAGCTAAATCGTCCCAAGGAATATCCTTTTGTTCGAACAATTCTACCTCTAAACTTTCGGGGCCTGCGTCAAAATTATTCCCCACCAATTCACCGACATACATCATGTAAACCTGTGAGATATGTGGCAGGCTAAACACGCCAAATAAATCGAGTGTCTTGGCTTTGGCGCGAGCTTCTTCATAGGTTTCACGTGCAGCGCCTTGTCTTAATGTTTCTTCATTCTCCATAAAGCCAGCAGGTAATGTCCATAAGCCATAACGGGGCTCTATCGCACGTTTACATAACAGTACTTTTGAGCCTTTAAATAAAATTGCGCCCGTGACATTTTTAGGATTTGAATAATGCACCATGTCGCACTTGTCACACACATGGCGTGCGCGATTGTCATTATCTGGAGTGCTTAAGCTCACTTTTGCACCGCAGTCACTACAATAATTCATTGAGTGTTTAACTCGCTTAACAGATCAGCCAACTCAAAATAAGGTTTGCTGTATAAATTTAGCATGTCTAGTGACGGCGTAGCATCATCACCATAGGTGTCTAAAATAAGTTCAGCCCCACTAAAATCATCTTCTTGGGTATATCCATTATAAGTAATAACTGTTTTTAAGTCGGCGGCACTGGATGATTTATAACCATTAATCGAATCTTCAAAAGCAATGCACTCTTCCGCTTTAACACCCATTTTATCCATCACATAACTATATATATCTGGGGCTGGTTTTTTGGCGGGCACAATATCGCCTGCACCAATCACTTCAAACCAATCAATGCTGTCCTTACCTAATGTATTCGATAATAGCGCAGTCACATTTTCGGGTGTTGTGGTGGTTGCAATAGCTAAGCGTAGGCCTTTATCTTTCGCTTCATTTAATAGGCGCTCTACACCTGCCCTTAACGGAATCGTTCCGTTTTCTAACAAGGCCACATAGTTTTTTGTTTTTTGAGCATGAAGGTCGATGATCATTTGTTTGAGATCAGCACAATTTTTTTCGGTTTTATCGTGTGTATCAACATAAAATTGCATACGCTCTTTACCACCTGTTACTGCTAATAACTTGCCATAAGTTTCTTCTGACCAAAACCAATCTAAACCGTTTTGTTCAAAAGCTTGGTTAAAAGCGACTCGGTGGCCATCACGTTCTGTATCGGCCAATGTGCCGTCAACATCAAATATTAAAGTGGTTATCATAGGTTTTTTATATAGCTAGAAATGAGTTGATTCACCTGAA
>CAZORZ010000021.1:0-4399 GCA_964582255.1 uncultured Gammaproteobacteria bacterium
AGACGACCTAACAAAACAGCTTCTACTGTTTTTGTAATACCATAAACTTGTTCTCCATTAAAGTTATTGCTACGTGCGTATTCAGTCATGTTGGTCAATACAAGTCGCATTGCCTTCCCTGTAGGATTTAGGTTATTTTCTACAATTTTATGCCGCTTAGAAATTAATGTAACAACTTTCTCGAACCCCTCTTTATAGTCATGAACTAAAACACTAGTTTCTGCTATGTTTTGTGCTCTCTCAGGATTTTGAATCTCTATCTTTGCTTCCTCTAGAAAACTTTCCATTTTTACTAAACGAGCATTGTATTCTTGTAATATTTGAGGCGTGCTAGTATTAAGGTACTTTAGAGCGTTTAGCCGAACTAGGAGCATATTGGCTTGTAACCGACCTGCAAGGTTAGTATCTCTGGCTAATTCACGATAATCTTTGAAATTATTGTATCCATTATTCAGCCCTAAATAAGCAAAAATAGATATTATTGCTAAGAGTGCCAGTACAGTGCCAAAACCAACATTTAACTGGGCCGAAAGCTTCAATTTTTTTATTATCATTAGTTTTTTATTTTAAATTTATCAATTATGATAGTAGCCTAATTTATAAATTTTACACAAAACCACTTTATTTAAATCTCCAGATAGAGCGCTGTTGAAGAGCCGACGGTTAAAAACCGCTTATTTTTCATGCGCCTTGAGCACAAGTACACAGTCATTGATGCCATTTAGTACGTCTATAAAGTCTTAATCGTTAAAGTGATTAGGCGTATCTTCAAGACAAAATTTAAAAATACTGTTTTAGCTGAAGGGAATAAAACGTGTGGGTGATAATGTTTTTTTAGGTGATGTCATTTTCGCCCCCAAGCGAAAGCCTGTATGAAGACTTCATGTTCTAACCAAAATTGTAGCCATTTTTGTAAATGAGGCCAAGGTTGTTGATCAAACCATTTTTTATCAACAAAACAAAATTGTCGTATAAATGGGAAAATAGCTATATCAACTGTGCTAATTTTGGTGCTTGTTACGAACGCTTGGCTTTTTAAAATGTCATTAAGTTTGTGCGGAAAATCACAGGCTTTTTGCTGATAGCTGTGTTGGCTGTGTTCAGGAAAACGGTCTGCATATTTATAAAAATCGAGCTGTTGTTTAAATGAGCCATCATTGGTTTTAATCAACTCATCATCAAATGGCTTGATAAGAATGGATTGAGGGTTATTTTTTGCAAATGCCCACTGCATAATCTCTAAGCTTTCTTCAATGAGATGGTGGTTGCTTATTTTTAATACAGGCACCGTAGCTTTAGGAGATAACGCGACAAATTCATCCAGTTTATTTTTGAGATCAATTTCAATTAAATCAACAGATTGCTGGGAAAAAATAATTGCCATGCGTGTGCGAATTGCATAGGGACAGCGACGAAAGGAGTATAAAATAGGCGTGTTTAGTGACATTAATTGATAAGTTTAGATTGAGTGGAAGATTAAGTTTTTATGCCTGAAGTTTGGATCATTATATCGTATCTTGGTTTAGGGGCGCTGGTTGGATTTTTTGCAGGCCTGTTAGGCATTGGCGGAGGCGGTATTATGGTGCCAGTGTTGACTAGCTTATTTTTAAGCCAAGGATTTCCACTCGAATTGGTGGTGCACATGGCGTTAGCGACTTCAATGGCGGCGATTATTTTTACCTCATTGTCGAGTGTGTGGTCGCATCATAAAAGAGGCGCTGTGTTATGGTCTATCGTTTTTCGTATCACCCCCGGCATCATGATTGGCACATTCTCGATGGCGTATTTAGTGTCTTATATTGCAACTCAGTCGCTAGCCATCATTTTCGCTATTTTTATGGCCTTAATTTCGATACAAATGGTGTTGAATAAAAAGGCAAAGCCATCACGGGCTCTGCCTTCATTTGGTGTATTAAGCCTTATCGGCTCAGGCATAGGTGGCTTATCTGCATTAATTGCAATTGGTGGCGGCTCATTAACCGTGCCCTTTTTAACCTGGTGTAATATATCCATTCAAAAAGCCATTGCTACGTCATCAGGCATTGGTTTTAACATAGCTATAGCGGCTGTGGGCGGCTATTATTTAGGCGGTTACCAGCAACAAGGGCTGCCAGATATGAGTACCGGTTATGTGTATTGGCCAGCTGTTTTATTCGTCGCATTGGTCAGTGTATTCACCGCGCCAATAGGCGTAAAAATGGCGCACCAGTGGCCAGTGCCGCTGCTTAAAAAGATTTTTGCTGGGTTATTAATGTTTCTCAGTATTAAAATGTTAATGACTATTTAAAAAGAGCTTCGACATGCAATTTTCCTTATCTCATTTACCGCACATTGAATTTGGCGCAGGTAAAATATCATTATTAGCTGATAATATTAAACAATATGGCGGTACTTTTCTATTAGTCAGTGGCGGCAGTTCGTGGCAAAAAGCCAGTTGGTGGCCACCTTTAATGCAGCAGTTGGCCGAAGCTCAATTAACCTTTGAGCAGGTTATGGTAGATGGTGAACCCTCACCAGAATTAGTCGATAAAACAGTGGCCTTATATAAAGATCGTGGCTTTTCATCTGTTGTGGCGATTGGCGGCGGCAGTGCGCTTGATGCAGGTAAGGCAATAGCAGGATTGTTAAACAATGCTAACAGCGTGATGGATCATTTAGAAGGTGTTGGTCCAGAGTTGACCTATAAAGGCCCTGCCTTACCTTTTATTGCCGTACCAACCACCGCTGGCACAGGCAGTGAAGCCACTAAAAATGCGGTGCTCAGCAAACATGGGTTGGATGGCTTTAAAAAGTCATTTCGTGATGAGCAATTAATTGCAAACACGGCAATAATAGACCCTGATTTATTAGCCAGTTGCCCACCCACAGTGATTGCGGCTAATGGAATGGATGCACTCACACAGTTGATGGAGTCATATGTGTCACTGCGTCAGAATGAGGTATGTAATACATTAGGTGAGCAAGGTATTCGACATGTGCGTGATGGCTTAATCAATTTATATAACTCTAAAGGCGAGGATGTCCAAGCACGAGAAAAAATGGCATACGCCTCATTGATGTCAGGCATTAACTTGGCGCAAACAGGCTTAGGATCAGTGCATGGTTTAGCCGCTCCTTTAGGGGCATTCTTTCCGATCCCCCATGGTGTGGTGTGCGGCACCTTAGTCGCTAAGGCAACAGAAGTTAATTTGCGAGCTTTGCAGCAGCGAGAGCCAGAAAATATCGCCTTAAAACAGTATAAAAAAATAGCTCAAATGCTGCATGGCACTCATTTTCCTACGCAAGAGATAGCATTTAATGCCTTGATTAAACGGCTGTGGCTGTGGACAGAACAATTAGCTATGCCTCGTTTAGGCGCTTATGGTATGACAGAAAAAGATGTGGCGCATATCGTCAAACACGCACGGGGTAGTAGCATGTTAACCAATCCAATCGTATTGACAGACGGTGAAATAGCCGAGATTGTCATTGAGCGATTGTAGCCGTTGTGCAGAATTTTGAAATTTATAAGCTATGCTTGCTCAGGGCTCTTAAAACACGCATCAATAGGATTTGATAAGCGTTAATCATATTAAAATTAATCAAAACCTATGAAGTTAGACGGCTATACCAATATCACTAAATTTATCCAAGGCGGCATGGCCACCTTGTATAAGGCGCGCCAAAACTCCTTAAATCGTAACGTGGTGATTAAGCTCATTTCAGTGCAGTCGTTTTGGGATAAAACCACCAAGCAATTGTTCGATCAAGAAGCCTTGGTTATCGCAAAACTAAGCCACCCTAATATTGTTCATATTATAGACCGTGGCCATACAGAGCGAGGCCGACCGTATTTTGTCATGGAATACATTAAAGGGCTAAATTTAGCAGAATTAATGAAGGCTAAACGTCTAACTGTTAAATACAAAATTAATATCTTAATGAATTGCGCCAAAGGCATAGCCTTTGCGCATAAAAATGGCGTGATTCATCGCGACATAAAACCCGCTAACATTCTCATTAATACTGAAGGCCATGTGCAGATTCTCGATTTTGGCATCGCATGGATTATAAACACTAAATATGACCCCGATTCAGAGATTTTGGGCACGCCAGACTATATGTCACCAGAGCAATTTAGCTCGCCGTTTGATGTCACTCATTTAAGTGATATTTATTCTTTAGGCGTGGTCATGTATGAATTATTGACGCAAAAATTACCGACTGAACATTTAGAAAATATTGCAGAAAGTATGGACTTTGTGCCGCACTCAATCGGAAAATTAGTCGAGCAGTGTTTAGAAATACGCCCTGAATTACGCCCGCAAAGCATGGATGAAGTACGAGTGCGATTGTTAAAGGGTTTGCAAGGCTCACATATAACAGACACGCAACGCAAAGCAGCCATTGTTGATATGGG
>CAZORZ010000021.1:4411-10520 GCA_964582255.1 uncultured Gammaproteobacteria bacterium
GTAAAACCATTGATAATTTTTTATTGCTTGATGTTATTAAGCAAGATTCGTTTGGCGCTGTTTATCTTTCAGAGGATCAACACAAAAAAACCTTAATTATCATAAAAAAACGCACCAAGTCGCGTGCAGGCTTCGATGAAGCCAGGCTGCTAATGAAATTAAACGTGCCAAATATTGTTCGTATTTTAGGCACGTCGAAAAGCCAAACAGCATTTACTGTGGTGATGGAGCATTTATCAGGGGGTAA
Source organism: uncultured Gammaproteobacteria bacterium (assembly GCA_964582255.1). GTDB lineage: Bacteria > Pseudomonadota > Gammaproteobacteria > CAYZQE01. The sequence goes on from CAZORZ010000021.1 coordinate 4,659, forward strand.
TTTGCAAGAACGGTTAATTCGACCTTACTGCTCAGCGCAATTTTTAGCGGTAGCCAATCAAATTTGCCAAGCGATGAAAGTAGCGCATGAGAATAAAATAGCACATAAAAACCTTCGCCCCAGTAATGTACTGTTTGATGCTAAAGAGCAAATTAAATTAACGGATTTTGGCTTTGATGAGCATTACAGCAGTGATGATAAGACTAAAGATTGGTATCAAGCCCCTAAACATTTTGGCTCAGAAATAGTAGGTGATATTTACAGTGTTGGTAGTATTTTCTTTCATATGCTGACAGGAGAGGCATTAGCCATAGAGCATAAAAAAGTAGTGCCAAATAAATTATTTTTAAAATTGAGTCAGCTTGAGCAAAACCTAATTAAAAATATGGTCGAAAAATATGCCTCTGAGCGCAATGTATCTTTTACTGCCGTGCTAAAAAACATTGAAGGCGTTCGTTTGTACAAAAAACGCTTGCCCTATGTGAGGTTGGCAAAACAATTAATATTTTATGCCGTGGTCATCAATGTTGCCTTGATCAGTATAGCCTTTATAAAGCCTGGGCTTTATGACCTAGTATTGAAGCAAATCGGTGTTTTTATGGGCTATGTTTTTTAGATAATAGGCATCACTTCATTAAAATCAATAATTGCAGGAAAGTGCTTAATCTCCCTCGCTTCAGCTGTTCTATCGGGCTGACACATAGCTAATATATGCCCTATGCCATAGTCTTTTGCAGATTGTAGCGCATTCAAATTATCATCTATCAAAATAGTCGAAGCATTATCAAAGGGGTGAATCACTTTCACTTCGTCCCAACAGGCTAGTTTTTCTTTGGGTAAGGAAAACTCATGCACCGAAATTAAGGCATCAAAATGCACCTGTAAATTGGTTTCATCCATTTTAAGTTGCAGGCTATCTTGATGCGCATTGGTTACCATCACGACTTCTTTATTGGCGGCGGTTAAAGCAGTTAAAAACTCACGACAATGTGGCAGCACTTTAATGCGATGTTTAATTTCATGCTTTAAAGCCACAATATCGACGTCAAGTTCATCACTCCAATATTGCGTTGAATACCATTCTAAGCTGCCATGAATAGCATCAAATTTTTTAATTAAATCAGCTTTAGCTTGGGCAGGGTCTAGCTGTTTAATAGTTGCGTAGCGTTCGGGTAAATAATCAATCCAAAAATAGTTATCGAAATTTAAGTCCAATAACGTACCATCCATATCCAATAAAACGGTTTTAATATCTGCCCAATCAACCATTTCAAACCCCTAAATAAAAAGTATGCCTATTATCCACAATAAAAAAGTTTTAGCTCGTTCGCGTTTATTTCAAATTGAAGAAATTGAACTAGAATTTGATAACAAAAAAACACATCATTTCGAACGCATCAGCAGTGCCATAAAAGGCGCAGTGATGGTGGTGGCACTGAATGATAACAACGAAGTGGCCTTAGTGAGTGAATATGCTGCTGGCAGTGAACAATATGAATTGACCTTGCCCAAAGGAGCGATAGAAAAAAACGAAGATGTATTGGTAGCCGCTAATCGAGAATTGGCCGAAGAAATTGGTTTGGCCGCTAAACAATTGACGCTATTAACCACACTTAAAATTGCCCCTGCGTATTTTAAATTTGAAACATGGGTGGTGCTCGCACAAGATCTTTATGCCAAAGAGTTAGAAGGCGATGAGCCAGAAACCTTAGCACTGACTTGGCATGATTTAAATGATATCGCCTCACTATTGCAGCAAGATGATTTTTCAGAGGCGCGTAGTATTGCATCACTGTATCTGGCTAAGGATTATTTAAACGCATAGCTATGGAGCCGCATAAATATTGTAATAACGATGCCTATATTAAAAAACTAGCAGAGTTAATTCAGTAGCAAAATGGTCATTTTGACATTAAAAAATTCAGTAAGAGCATGTTTAATGATTCATAGGATGGTTTTGAATTAAAGCAGGCGCACCCCAAGATAATGTCACTCTATGGTTACACTAAACCAAATCATATTAAACTGAATAATCTAAGCTGTACTCAAAAGGCCATTATAGGAGGAAATTTAGATTTTTCTTTTACCTTTACCTTAGATGGTCAAGCTCAAGCCATTGGCTTGTGCCTAATAGAGTTTGCTTTATATTTTATTAAAGCCAATAAAAAACAGCATAGAAAAATATTTAAAATCAGTGACTAAATCTTTTGCTTTTATTCCACGCAGCACGCGAAAACTGTATTTAGGTCAACATGCCTTAGCCATTGTAGTGAACGGTTTTGAATTGGGGGAAATAGATTTTATATTGCTTGAACAGCCATAATTTAGAGGGCAAAAAAAAGGCTGGCCTCAGAGGCCAGCCTTAATGAATGAAAAAGATCATTCAACATTCACAACAAAGGAGGAGGATGTATTCAATGAAAAGAAAACTTCTTAACATGATCTATATATAGTTAGTAATTTAGAATATTCTTACATTGTAGATAAACGGTATAAAATTTAAAATAAACGTGACCTATTCATGACATGAATCCATACTAAACGTGTAAAAAACCAAGTTTTAAGGGTCAGATGCTGTCTTAAAACTGCCCTGCAAAGCTATTTGACCGAGTTTATTAAAGAAAACTATCGTTAAATTAACGGCATAAAGTCTTACAAAAACGATTTTAAACACAGACTCATTTAAAGACATTAGCTGACTTTTTGTTTTTTCTATATACTGCCCCCTTTCCAGCTAGCCAGACTGACGTTTATGTCACGCGATACATCAAGTGAATCAAGTAATACTCCCCGTAATGACCCTCATGCAAAAAGAGAGGCGTCTAATTATGATAACCCTATTGCGAGCAGAGAATTAATACTTGAGCTGATTAATGAGCAAACAGCGCCTGTTAATTTAAAGCATTTAGCCGCAGCGTTAAACTATACAGATGAAGATCACATTGAGGGGCTAAGACGACGTTTGTTAGCCATGGTGCGTGATGGTCAAATCTTTAAAAACCGCCGTGATGGGTTTATGAGCTTTGACCACATGGACTTAATTAAAGGCCGTGTGCAAGCTCATCCTGATGGATTTGGTTTTTTGACCCCAGAAGATGGCAGTAAAGATGTCTTTTTGCATAACAAGCAAATGGATACAATTCTTAATGGCGATATCGTTGCGGTTAAAATCTTTCAGTTTGATGACCGCAAAGGTCGTTTAGAAGGTGAGTTGGTTAAAATAATTCAACGCGCTCACACGACTGTTATTGGACGTTACTTTTCTGAAAACGGAATGCGTTATGTGATTCCAGATGATAAGCGTCTAACAGCCCATATTTTAGTGTCTGATGCTTCTTCATTAGAAGCGCAAGACGGTGAAATTGTAGTGATCGAAATCACTGATTATCCGCGTTATAAGCACCTTGCAGCAGGCGTATTAAAACAAGTGTTAGGTGAAGACAATGCACCAGGCATGGAAGTAACGATAGCGCTGAATACTCATGATATTCCGCATCAATGGAATGATGAGGTGGTCAAGGAGACCAGTAAATTTAAAGAGAAGGTCAGTGCCGCAGAGGCTAAACCACGCTTAGATTTGCGTAAAAAACATTTTGTCACCATCGACGGAGCGGATGCTCGTGATTTTGATGATGCTGTATTTTGTGAGAAAAAAGATGCTGGGTTCGTACTTTGGGTAGCGATAGCAGATGTATCTCATTATGTCGCTGTTGGCTCGGCCTTGGATCAAGAAGCTGTTTTACGTGGCACATCAGTTTATTTCCCGGGTGAAGTAGTCCCCATGTTGCCAGAAGCGCTGAGTAATGGCCTGTGTTCGCTTAATCCTCATGTTGACCGTCTGACCATGGTGTGTGAAATGCATGTGGGCGCTCAAGGTGCGATAAAAGACTATTCTTTTCATGAGGCGGTTATTCATTCGCATCATCGCCTAACTTATAATCAAGCAGCAGATATTGTTTTTGAAAACAAAGATAGCGTAGAAGGTGTTGATGATTTAGATATTCTTAAGCCGCATTTAGAGCTATTAAAAGGAGTCTATAAAGCCCTACAAAAAGCACGTAAACGTCGTAAAGCCTTAGAGTTTGATACCAAAGAAGTGGTTTTTGAATTTAATGCTGAACGTAAAATTGAAAGCATTAAGCAAACCGTTCGTAACGAAGCACACATGCTGATTGAAGAATGTATGGTGAGCGCGAATATTTGTGCGGCGAAGTTTCTTAAGAAACATAAAGTGCCTAATTTGTATCGTAATCACGAAGGGCCAAACAGCAAAAAAATTGATGATCTACATACGTTTTTAGCCATGCATGGTTTAAAAATGAATGTGGCTAAGGATGAGTTACCAACAACGAAAGATTACGTTGAAGTGATTAATGTCATTAAAGAACGTCCAGATTTCATCTTGATTCAAACCGTATTGTTGCGTTCTATGCTACAAGCCAGTTATGAAACAGACCCCAAAGTTGGGCATTTTGGCTTATCACTGAAAGATTACGCGCACTTCACTTCGCCTATTCGCCGTTATCCCGATTTATTAGTGCATCGCGGTATTCGTCATGTGTTACGTGAAGGCTCAAATAAAGGCTTTCAGTATTCTTTAGATGATATGAATCAATTGGGTGAAACGTGTTCAGGGTATGAGCGCAGAGCCGATGAAGCAACCCGCGATGCCGCTGATTACTTGAAATGTGAGTTCTTGGCGAAACATTTAGGCCAAGAATTTGATGGCACTGTCGTAGCAGTCACAAGCTTTGGTTTATTTGTGCAAATTAATGAATTACTCATTGATGGTCTAGTCCATGTGACTTCGTTATCTCGAGATTATTATCAATTTGATTCGGGCAAACAGCGTTTAGTGGGTGAAAATTCGGGTCAAACATTCCGCTTAGGTGATTCGCTTCGCGTGCAAGTTGTGCGTGTTGATATGCAAGATAAGAAAATTGATTTTATCTTAGCAGGCGCTGATGCAGTGAAGGAAGAAGATACAAACGATAGGCCTGAGAAAAAGAGTGTAAAAAAAGGTGCTGTAAAAAAAAAGCAAGGCCAGAAAAATCAAAGCAAACAGAACAAGAAGCCCCAGCATTCACAGAGCCAACCAGAGCCGAGCAAGCAAGAACAGAAACAACAGGGCTCAGAGGTAAAGAAAGAACTCACCGAAAAGCAACGAGAGAAAAAGAGACGGCAGAATCAAAAAAGACGACAGAACCGCAAGAAACGCCAGAAAGAACAGAGAGAAAACGAGCAAAAGCAGTTGCAACAAGAACAAATGACCGGGTTGCCAAAGCTCAAGATGAAGGCGCTGAATGTATTAAAGAAGATAAAAAAGTGGTTTCCATAAAAAATATAACCGCTGCCGATATCTATAAGAAAAAACCTCACTCAGCTGAAGAAGAGCCCACCGAACAAAAGCCTGCGGTAAAGACGAGAGCAGAATATCAAGCTGATACCTTCTCGCGTGTTCAGGCTAAAGAAGCCGCTGTTAAGGTGGTAAAGAAAAAAGCAAAAAAGAAAATTAAGCTGAGTAAGGCAGAAAAAAAGCATAAGGCGAAAAAAGAACGAAAAGAAATTTTAGACAAAGCTAAGCCAAAGCATCAAGCGCGTAAAAACAAACAAAAAGGTAAGCCAAAACGAGTTAAGCAGGCAGAGCTTGAGAGTGCCGTTTCAAATGAAAAACAACCCTCAAAACTGTATGCTCAAAAAGGAGCTCAAAAAACGCTGAAAAAGACGGTATGGAAGACCATAAAAAAACTGGATGACAAAACATGAGCCGCATCATCTATGGGTTTCATGCAGTAAAACAACATATTAAAAGTCATCCAGAGAGCTGTGTCGCCGTGCTGTGTTTACCCAGTAAAAACAAAC
>CAZORZ010000022.1:0-10504 GCA_964582255.1 uncultured Gammaproteobacteria bacterium
CTTGATTTTTATCTCGCTATTTGCTTTATCAATGCTGTCAACAAGAATATCCACCAGCTGTCCAGCTTGATACAAAGCATCCAGGGGTAATCCGGGAGAAAACGCTGCCTCTGCAAAGGGGACAGGAACAATAACTCCTCCCCCGATATCTAACCCCACCTGATTGACACTAGTAAACCTGACAAGAGCGGTGAGACTTTCTCCCTCGGTAACCTCATCGACCATTTTCCTTTGCATCTCCTCGACAGCTGTACGTCTTGAGCAAGCCACCAGACCGTTTTCTTTATCGATCTCTTTGATTTTTACACCGATAGTTTGTCCCACAAAAAATCCCAGCGTTCTGTCACTTGAGAACCCGGTTTCAGATAGCAGCACGATTCCTCGTATTTTTTCTGCTATACCATGGTTAAACCTTAATTCCCAGTAGCGCTCACCTACAGTTTCCGGCGTGATAACAGCGGTCACTACAGCCTCCACCGTCCTGTCAAAATCCCTGGCATCATAAAAATAACCCCACTCATCCAACCTCTCTATTCCTTACGGCAATATTGTTCTCACAAAAATACCTCCCTTTTTTTAATCTACCTGTGCAATCGAAAAGCCAACATCACTAATATTATTTTGCACACCCTGGTTCTTGCTTCTGGTCAGAAACTTGATATTTTCGCCCACAACATCAAAAACCTTCCGTCTCTCTCCTGTCTGGGTCTCGTAACTCCGTACCTGGATTCGCCCCTCCACAGCAACTAAAGAACCTTTCTTGAGGTGTTCTGCACATACACCTGCCAGCTTACCCCAGACTGTAACCGGAATAAAGTCCGTTTCCCTATCGCCCTCTTTGCTCAAAAAATTCCTGTCTACCGCCAGGTTGAAACTGGCAAAAGGTGTACCCTTGTTGGGAGAATGCTTGACCTCGATGTCCCTGGTCGTTCTGCCGATCAAAAATACTTTATTAACCAATTTGCTCACCTCCTCCTTTTTTTGTTACCTCCCGGGGGAAAATCACCCGTAGTTGCCGTGTTGCTCTTTTTTACTTTTTTCTGTATTTCTGTCGCCAGGATCTGGTGGACTCCTGACCCCCATCAATTTATCTCTTGCTTGGCTAATATAACGGCTGGCCTTGTTGCTACTGCTGGCGGAGTAATCCAAAAGTATCTCGTCTAGCGTTGGGTTTTTTTCTGCTGCTTTCCGGAACTTATCCTTTTCCAGCTCGTTCTCAAGGGTTGCCAGAAAATAGTTTTCTTCATTCCTGATTACTGTGCCGGCTTTTTTCTGTTCCTCTACACGCTCCCAGGCACGTACAACCTGTTTCTTCGTTGCGCCTGTTTCTTTTATTTTCTCTGCCAAATTTTCCGTCTGTCCGTCCATTGGTTCTGTCACTTCCGGTTTGGCTACAACGGACGGACTGATCTTTGTAGTAGTCTTTGTAGTAGTCTTTGTATACGTGTCTACATCTGTCGTACCACCTCCCCCCTCCAGGATACCCCCACGTGGTAACGGTCTATCGTACCACCCCCTACGTTGACCTTTATTCATCAGTGTTTCCGGGTGCGTGATTTTTTTAACAGCCTCTGCGACAGGTTCAATATACAGGACGTTGGCTAAAAATAACCCGCTATCAGTTTTAAGATTTCTGAGTTCGAGCGTTATCAGGCCTTTTCTTTCTAAACGTTTCAGGGCATCTCTTGTCTGTCTTTTGGAAAAGCCAAACTGAGCAGCTAATTGTTCATATGTTTTTTGCAGTTTATCCTCCTTGAATTTTTTCCTGTACTCAACAACTTGTCCTGTATTTTCATCTCTAACTTCTACGGGTCTATACCAATAAATAATATCTGCCAGGAGCAAAACGCCCAAACTGTCCGGCTTACCGGAATCAAACTTGATATGTTCAAACCAGCGCACAGGTATAATGTTTCCCCTGAAAACTATCTTGCCGATTTCTTCAACTGTTTGACTCATTCAAATTACTCCTTTTGTTGATAAGGTAAAGAAACGAAGAAGTGAAGAGAGGAAAAGAGACACGGATTAATCTTTTAAATCTAAACCTCAAATGCGCTTGTAATTGCGCCTAGAAATTTTACAGGATCAATCTCACTTGTTTTTCCTTCTTCCTCTTGCTTGAATTCTTTTCTGCCTGCCTCCGTCTGCACTACCTGCACGGATAAATCTCTCTGCTCAGCTAACTTACTCCTTATTTCTTCTACCGTCTTCCTGATTTGTCCCATTTCTGATGATAGCTCCCTGTATTGCCGTAATGCTTTTTCTATGACTTCTCTTTTATTTGGTTCCAGCCAAATCCAATGATCAATGGGCAGCCTTACCCCTAAAGTTTTTTTAATCAAGTATGAACACCTCTCTTTTTGTTAACAGCTATTTTCTCCGCTACTTGCAGGGTTTTTACTTCTTGTTTCAGGAAAACGTTAACACATTGCGTTAACACCTTTTTAACCCGCTATTTAAAGGTTTTAAACTACCTTTTTTAAAAAAATGTTAACACCTTTTTCTTGTTGCCTGTTTTTTTGTTAACATTTTTTAAATTTAGACACCTGAAACCCTTGGGTTTATTAGCTTTATAGCTGTTAACACCCTGCGTTAACACTTTTGTGTTTTTAACACCTGTAACCCCTATCCTTATTAGCTTTGCAGGCGTTAACAAGATTTTCATAACCCTCCCAGCATATGCAAAAAACCCTGTGCATTGGCGAACACCGGATCAGGAGCCATAATAGCTCCCGGGAAAGCTCTAAGAAGACTTTCCTGGAACAAAACCGAACCACCACCGGCAAGAATGGTAACAGCTAGATAGTCTGCCCTGTCACCCCAACTGCTCTTTATATCCTGAACAATCTGCTGCGCTACCTCTTCCCGGCTGCGGAGGAAAGTATCGCTTAAGTTTATACTTCTTCCCTGATACCTGACAGGTTTTCCGGCTGCAGCAGCTTCCATTATCTTTCTCTGCATCCTGGCAGCCAGCGGTGTGCCTGTCTGTTTCTGGAACTCGGAAGCCAAGGCTCGCTGCACCAGATGGACACCAGCCTCTGTACTGCCACAAGCTTCCGGCAGAGGGATAGGAAGACTGCCCCGGTTTTCCAGGAGTAAATAATCGGTAGTGTAACGTCCGATATCTAAGAGGGCAATATAACCTTCGGGGATGGTATTAAAATCCACGCCGCCTGCCAGAACTGCGCCAGTCGCCTGTGGTAAAACCAGCACCCTGTTAAAGCTGAGATAGCGTGGCTTAACACCGTCTACACTTATCCAGGCAGAAAGTCCTTCCATGCGGCTTTTAAGCCCCTCTCGCTGGCTTTTAAAATAGGCTAGTGGTAATCCGACAGCAAGATTAATCTGATTCAGGAACTCCTCGTTTCCACCCAGCCCGCAAAGACTTACTGCGGTCATCACCAGCAAGTCGTGTATCCCGGCAGGTTTGTTCCTGGAAAGAGTCACTGTGGCAGACAGGCTGTTTAAAGCTGCTTCGCCTACCAATGTGTTTTTAGCTTGTTTTTCTTTTGTATCCTGCCACTCTACCTTATGACCAGCACCGTTTTTGAAAACTCCTTCTAAGGGGTTGTCCGTATAAGGTGCGATTACAGAGGGGAAGATCACCTGTTTCCGTGCCGTTACTGCTTTTGTATCGGCGTAGCCAACATCAACCGCAACTAAGTTCATTTTGTTGTTTCTCCTTTCGACGTGAAATAATTATTTTACCGTTCTCAATATCGCTCTTGAGAAAACACTCGATCCAACCTAAAGACGGTCTCATCAGGGTTTGCACCCAGATGCCGACAAAGTCAGGCTGTGAAAACCGGATAACTCCTTTTCTCTTCCCCACCTCCCCTTTCAGGGGGCAGGGAACTTTTCTCCGCTCACTTTTCTTCTCCACCCACACTTTTTCGCCGGTTAGCAGTTGCATAACAAAAACTCCCTTCAATCTTCTTCTTTAGTTTGGAAAGAACCCCCAACCCCTAAATTAGTAAATCAGTGAGTCAGTCAGCCTATCGGACTCCCGACTTGGCTATCGCCGTCGTCAGGACTCGTTCAGACTCCTACTCGTCGCCTTCACCAGCTGTCAGTGAGTCAGTAGGCTAATACGATGAGTAAGAGTATTAACAGTGTACAATACAAGTATTATTTTTACACTTTTTAGAGTAACCTAAAATACGATGATATTGCCTCGTTGAGTCTAACCAATGCACGATCCCACCTGGCAACTTCTTTATTGCCTGTGCTTATTCCCAAAATTTCTCGCATTCGCATTCGCATCCGTAGGAGCACCAAACCACATTAATTAAAAATATAGACCAGCAAAACACCAAGTGCGATGGCCGGGGCATAGGGAATACTGAATTCCTGCGGGCTGCTGCCAGCAGCAGGTAGAGTATTTGCTCTAAACCCACTTAAAAATAATACTAGCAGGCTTTGCCCTATGTTTTTTAGTACCATTAACAATCTTTTTTGTTTTGACAGAACAACAAGGGAGAAAAATCCTCCCCAGAGGGCAGATAATATAAAAGCATAAAAGGTAAACTCTGTTCCTTTGTAGATGCCAACAACACCCAAAAGCTTGACATCCCCGGCTCCTAACCCACCACCAATGAATGGAACAATCAATAATCCTACCCCAAAGAAAAAGCCTTTCAATGCAAATGGCAAGCCAGCAGATACCCCTTGCAGGTAAACATTACCTGCAAGCCCAATAACCAGACCGCTCAAGATGACGGCATTATATATTTTTCTTTTTTTTAGATCAGTATAAGAGCAAACAACAAGTAACGCCAGTAAACTGATGTCAAAAAAATGAGTATTGCACCACATTGTCAACTCCATCTTCTCCTCTCTTAATCTCGTCCCCTCGTCCCACTTTTGGTCTCTTCATCTCTTAACCTTTTTACCTCGTCCTCTCTTAACCTCGCCCCCTCGTCTCCAACTCATCTCCCAAAGAGACTTCCTTCTCTTTCAAACTCCCTGCTGGCAGTTCGACCGCAATTTTTGAGTGACTTAAAAGGGGAGTAACTCTGCCGGGAGGCAGTGACTCCTGTTTGTAAATAACCAGATTTTCTTCATCTAGCAACAAAATATCTAGCGGATAACGCATAAAAAAAGTATGAATTCCCCGGCAAGGTTTAATAATCACAGCACCGTAAGCAGGAAAGGTCTCAGTAAACATCAGACCTTTTAACCTGCCTTTAAAATCATCTACTATCTTTACTTTTTTTGTCAGCACTTCTCCTGTTGTCTTATTCACTAAAAACACAGTAGTCATAGAAATTAGCAGCAACCTACCGCATGAAAAACCATTATCCTTACAGGCCATTGCCATACCTAAAGTAATCCAAAATAATGGCATAATCATAACTACCTCGACATTGAACTGGCCTTGTACAAAATAAGAAAGGAACATTACGGTGAGCAAAAAACCGCTACCCTGACCAAGGCGAAACAAACGCCAAATAACTGTTGCCAGAAAAAAAAGATAGGCCAGCAAGGCTATGATACCCATGGTAACCGCTCTTTCCAGAAAAATATTATGAGCTTTGTCTACTATTGTTCCGCCTGGAGTAATAATTTGAGCATAAATTAAATGATCTGGTCCTAATCCAAATATAATCGTTCTGGGAGATGATAACCATAGTTGTAATGTTTCCTGCCAAATGAAAACACGTTGCGAGCCAGCCTCCGGTTCTGCCCGGGCTGTTGCTAACATCTCTCCAGGAATAGTAAAGGCTTTGCCTATTAACCTGCCATCTCTGGCTGGCGCCAGAGTTATAGTAACCAACGCAAACATTACTAATAATACTAACAATGCCTTGCGGCTGCTCAATCCGCCCAGCCAACCATCCAGACGCTGTTCTACTCGTCCCAGCAGTTTCTTTTCTCCCCAAAAAACATAACCAGCAACAAGTAACAAAACAAGTACTCCAGCCAGCCAGGCTCCCCGTGTCAGGCTAACCAGCAACCCAGCATAAATAAGAGTAGCAGACAACAACCAAAGCCAGGTACGTCTTTGATAAAGGAAAATAAGCATAGCCGCTGGCAATACAAAGACCATAAAGGTGGCCAAGAAGTTGGGATTACCCATCGTTCCAAAACTAATAAACCCTGCTTGGGAGGGTGTGTAAGGCGCCAGATTCAAGCCGTAATACTGCAAGACCGCCAGCAAGCCCACCAAGGCAGCTGTTTTTACCATCCAGCGCAAAAGTATTTCTATACTCTGCAGATTCAATGTTTTCCAAGCTAAAAAAAACAAGAGCACACAATACAAATCAGTGCTAAAACCTGTCCAGCGAAACGGTGTCCCCATCCAGGCCGTTCTCGGGTAAGGAGCCAGAAGAGTAGCTACTAATCCAAAAAATAAAAAAGCTAGTAAAGCTACCAGCTCCCAATTTAACTTGCCGAACTGTGGATTTAACTTGACCAGCGCTATTAAAGCAAGACCGGCAGTTAAAGCTAGAAATAAATAACGTGGCGCACTAGAAAAACTGGGCAGCAGAGTATATACATTATTGCCTAAAGCAAAATCGAAGGTAACAAGGTTTGGTATTACAATCAGGGGGTATATAGCCATGATAAACCAAAGCAGCCGAGAAGAAAGCCAGGTGCTTCTCTCTTCACCCATATTATTAATACTTATCACTACCTGCAACACCTCGCTAGCTTTACTTTTTTTGCCAGTACTTTTCCTGTACACTAGAATTGCATTTCCATAAAAATTTCAAATATCCTGATAGCTGCTGGCCCCAAGAGAACAATGAATATGGTTGGGAAGATAAAAAATATCAAGGGAACCAGCATCTTTACCGGTGCTTTCATCGCTGCTTCTTCTACGCGCTGTTTTCTTTTGTGGCGTACCTGTGCCGACTGTAAACGCAGCATCTTATTGAAACTGATCCCCAGCTGCTCTGCCTGTATAACAGCAGTAATAAAACTAGTAATATTCTCATCCCCCAACCTTTTAGCCATATCTTTCAAAGCTTCTTTGCGTTTTTTACCCATCTTGTTTTCCTGTAAAACACGCCTGAACTCTAAACCTAAGATGCCACTTGATTTTTCTGCTACTTTGGCTATTGCACCGTCAAAACTTAAGCCCGCTTCCACACCAACTGTCAGCAAATCTATGATATCCGGGAATGTTTTTTCTATCTCTGCCCATCTTTTACGTTTGAGCGATTTTAAATATAAACCGGGAAGATACCAGCCTAGCATAAAAAATCCGGGTAAAAACCAAGAACCAAGAGGTGACAGGTAAGCAGCCAGCGAGAAAAGAGCAGCCAAGATAATTTTGATATTAAAAAATTCACTAGCCGTAAAATTCCTCGGATTTCCGGCTTGATACAACTGTAACTCTATATTTTTCAACCTATCTGTAGGTAAAAAACGGTTCAAAATACTAGCTGTTTTGGAAACAAAAGGTTTTACTACTCTTTTAAAGAAAGAATAGCGCAGTTCTACTTCCCTGCTGTCAATAATCCCTTCTTTTATATCCGTATCCGTAAGAGCAGCTTTTTTCTTGTCTTTTCTTTCTCGAAAAAACAAGCCTATAGTCCAAAAAAACATGAAGACAAAAAAGACAGCTGGATAGATCAGCAAACTTGTACCTGGATCTTTCTCGTAGGTGATATATATGTTGCTGCCGTCTGAGGTCATCTTCCCTCCTAACCTCTCGACGATAAAATGCAAAGGCAGCATTGTTCTGTTGTTTTTTGTAGTTACCGCTGTGTCCAGGACATGCTTTACACCATTGAGATAATATTCTTTTTTGAATTGAGTTAATAGGATTTCGTCTTCCCCACGAGTTATGCGGATTTGTTTTGTCTCTTGTAACCATTCAACTTCTGCACCTAAGTCTGCACTGACAAAGAGAACAGGGACGATAACCTGATGATTCTCGTCAAGTACAGGTTGTTGGTCTGGAAAGTATACTTCTATTCCGTTGATAAAAATAACAGGTTTTAACTCTTCATCAGCTCCGGCTACCACTGCCCCGAATATCACTAGCAGAAAAATCAATAACAAGATCTTTTTGTTCAAAACAGTTATCTCCTTCCATTAAAAATCAATAGCGACAATCTTTTTAACCAGTAAAAACCCACTGATTTCAAGACCTAGGGCTACCGCTATTAAAACCGGCCCCACAGGATGTGTCACCAGTATCATCATATAAGCAGGATTGATGACAGCAAGAGCAGCAATGATAAAAAAAGGTAATAGAGCAATGATCGTGCCTGAGATTTTTCCTTGTGCGGTAAGCGTTTTTAAATTTCTTTTAAGTTTGATTCTCTCCCGAATAGTTCCCCCGATATTATCCAGCACCTCTGCCAGGTTACCCCCGACTTGACGCTGTATCTTGATAGCGGTAATAACCAAATCCAGATCATTACTATCTACCCTGGCAAGTAAGTTGTTAAGGGCTGTTTCCAGCGGTACACCCAAGTTAACTTCTTTTAGTAACCGGGTAAATTCTGTAGAAAGAGGCGGCGGCATCTCCTTAGCAAGAGTATCTACCGCCTGCAAGAAGCTCAAGCCTGCCCGTAGGGAATTGGTTATAACAGTTAACCCTTCCTCAAGTTGACTGTTAAACTTCTGTTGCCTTTTGAGCTTGGTTCTTTTGAGTAAAAAAGGAGGCATAAACGTTGCTGCAAGAATCATCAAGCTGTTCACAATCAAATTAAAGCCTAAAAAGAAAAAAAGTAAAGCCGTAAAGGTAACCAAAAGGATGCGCAAGGTTATATATTCTTCCGGCCGTAAGGGAATATCTCCCTGTGCCAATTCTAATTCAGCTTTATTAACCCAGCGACGAGGAGCTAAAAATTGGCTGAAAGCCCTGAGCCTAGGGTGTTTTTTCTCTTGTCCTTGCCTCAAATCTTTTTGCTTTACATCCCGAGTATATTTTTCCAGGTACAAAGCAGCCTTGTGTTTTCTTTCCTTCATAATCATGGCCACACCGACAGAGAATAGCATTACAGCAAAAAAAGTTGAAATCGTAATCAATTGCAATGTGTTCATGGCTTTTTATCTCCTCTCGTTTATACAGAAAAAACTTCTGCCCCTAAATTGAGACCGCTAGCTTCCAGTTTTGACATAAACTTCGGTCTAATACCACTGGCAGAAAAATGACCGATTACATTACCCTCTGTGTCAATACCCTCTTGTTTGAAATGAAAAATATCCTGCAGCACAATGACTTCCCCTTCCATTCCCTGCACCTCGGTAATATGGGTTATTCTGCGAGTGCCGTCCCGTAAACGGCTCTGCTGTATAATCAAGTCCACAGCTGAGGCCATCTGTCCCCGGATAGCTCTGACTGGTAAATCCATACCTGCCATGAGAACCATGGTTTCCAGACGTGCCAGCATATCCCGGGGGGTGTTGGCATGCCCGGTGGTTAGTGATCCATCGTGACCGGTGTTCATGGCCTGGAGCATATCCAACGCTTCCGCACCCCTGACCTCTCCCACGATAATACGCTCGGGACGCATGCGTAGAGAGTTTCGCACTAGGTCCCTGATGGTAATCTCTCCTTTGCCTTCTATGTTAGGCGGACGAGATTCCAAGGTAATTACATGTTCCTGGCGTAACTGAATCTCTGCAGCATCCTCAATAGTAACAATTCGCTCTCCCGGGGGAATGAATGCAGACAGAACATTAAGAGTAGTAGTTTTTCCCGAACCAGTACCGCCGGAAACAAAGATATTTAAACGACCTCGTACGGCAGCTTCCAAAAAAGTAGCCATCTCAACTGTCAGCGTACCAAACTTTATCAAATCATCAATCGTATACGGCTCCCTGGCAAACTTTCTGATAGTAATAGTCGGTCCGTTCAAAGCCAACGGCGGAATAATGGCATTCACCCGGGAGCCATCCGGCAGCCGTGCATCTACCATCGGCATACTTTCATCAATACGTCTTCCCAGGGGAGCTACTATTTTCTCAATGATATGTGAAACATGGGCTGCATCCCGAAAAACAACCGCTGTCTTTTCTAGCTTTCCTTTCCTCTCCACAAAAACCATCTCCGGTCCGTTAACCATAATCTCTGAAATATCCTCATCCAGCAGCAAGGGGTGAATAGGGCCATAACCAATAGCTTCTGCCACTATCTCCTGCAAAATTTTCTCTCTTGTAGCAGCAATTAGAAAAACCGTTTCTTGTTCTAATAAAGCATTCACCAGCAAGGGAATTTCTTTTTCGAAAGACTCTTCCGGTAACTTCTCCACTTTTTCGATCAGTTTCTGGTGTATCTTAATTTTTAACGCTGCATGCGGATCTTTACTAACTTTAATGGCAGAGACAACTGCTGCTTTCTCTTTTTTTATTTCTTTTTTTTTCTTCACCTCTTCTTTAGCAACAAGCATGGCCTGCTCTGCTTTTTCAAATGTTTCCAGTAATGGCATTACTTTTACCACCTTTCAGGGAAAACGGGTTCAGGGATAACCGGGTTCAGGGTTGTCAGGTTCAGGGTTCAGGATTCACAACAGGTTACAGTTTACAGTTTACAGGTTACAGT
>CAZORZ010000023.1:0-3004 GCA_964582255.1 uncultured Gammaproteobacteria bacterium
ACTTTTTATTCAGTTATCATCGGGATATTCAATTGCAGAGGCTGAGGAGGAAAAATAGCCAGAGCGCAAATATCGGGGCATGAGGTCGGAATGCTTAAAATATTATTTCATCGTGAAACTCTGGAGGTTTTAGGGATACACTGCTTTGGCGAGCAGGCAGCCGAAATTATCCACATTGGACAGGCGATTATGGCTCAGCCCGGTGACAAAAACACCTTACGATACTTCGCTGAAACAACCTTTAATTACCCAACAATGGCAGAGGCCTATCGTGTAGCCGCTATTAATGGCTTGCAAAAACTGTTCTAAAAACTTCTTTAGAGTGTCACTTATTAGGCTTTCATTAAATTGAGTCCATTGCTGTGTTTAAAGTTTTCAAGCACAGGTGCATGGTCTGCTTTTTTCCTCGTATTGAGCCATATTTGAATAGTTGCCCTATTTGTAAAGCTCACTGAATCGCGGTTTTAATTTTTCCTTTTGAGCTGTTGCAGAACTTTGGTGGCTATCTCCCTGTAATTTCTCGGTACGTTCTCAGTTGAAAATAACTGTACTTAAGAAACAACTTTAACTTCCCCTTGTTAATTTTTGTTTTTATTGAAGTTTGTTTTTATGGTCTATTTTTTATAGCTAAGTCCTTGTTTCCGTTGAAAAAACCATTGTTTCTAAAGTGACAATTTACTTGCAAAAGTGATTATCGAAGAGCAATATGTGTCATCGGGTGGGTAAAAGTGTCATTTTGTGACAGATAAGGCAATTAAAAATAAAAGGGCGATGAAAAAATTTAGAGGGGTTTCACAGTTATCACTGGATGCAAAGGGGCGCATTATGTTGCCTGCTCGTCATCGTGAAGCCTTGACTGAAATTTGTGAAAGCCAACTTGTTATTACTGTCGATACCCACCAGCCCTGCCTTCTTATCTATCCTGTCAATGAATGGGAACTAATCCAAGATCAAATTGATGCACTGCCTAGCTTTAATAAGGTGACGCGCAAAATTCAGCGCTTACTTGTCGGTTATGCTGATGATGTTTCAATTGATGCTAATGGTCGTTTATTGCTTCCTTCTAAGCATCGCCAGTTCGCCAAATTAGAGAAAAAACTCTTACTTGTGGGTCAGGGAAAAAAATTCGAACTATGGGATGAAGCAACATGGGATCAGTATCATGAAGAGTTATTGAGTGATGACGACGATGAGTTACCAGCCGCTTTAGCTGAGTTGTCATTATGAGTACGTTGCCGCAAAAACATGTTTCAGTTCTATTTAATGAAGTCATTAACGGCTTGGTGATTAAGCCAAATGGCTGTTATGTCGACGGCACTTTCGGACGTGGCGGACATTCTGCTGAGATTTTAAAAGGACTTAATGAGCAAGGTAGATTGATTGTATTTGATAAGGATGATGAGGCGATTAAAGCGGCTCAAAAAATGATGGGTGATGACAGTCGTGTCACGATCATTCACGATGATTTTTCGAGCATGAAAGATGTTTTAGCGCAGCGTGATTTATTAGGAAAAATTGATGCTGTATTTTTAGACTTGGGTGTCTCATCGCCGCAATTAGATCAAGCAGAGCGCGGCTTTAGTTTTATGAGAAATGGTCCGCTTGATATGCGTATGGATCAATCCAGCTCGATATCAGCAGAGCGTTGGTTGGCTCAGGCTGATGAGCAAGAAATAGCCGATATTTTATGGCAGTTGGGCGAAGAAAAGTTCTCGCGCCGAATCGCTAAAAGAATTATTGAGCAACGAGATGAAGCGCCCTTAACCACAACTTTGCAGCTTGCATCGCTTATTAAAGGGTGTGTGCCAAACAGTAAAAAAGAAAAAAAGCATCCTGCGACGCGTAGTTTTCAAGCCATTCGTATGCATGTAAATGGTGAGTTGGACCATATCCGTCAATTCTTAAATGACGTGCTAGAAGTGGTTAAAATAGGCGGTCGTTTTTTAGTGATTGCTTTTCATTCTTTAGAAGATCGTTTGGTGAAGCGGTTTATTCAGCAAAAATCAAAGCCTAAAAAAATGCCACGAGGTCTGCCGCTAACCAGTGATGAGTTGGATGCGTCTATCAGTTTGCGCAAAATAGGTAAGGCGATTAAAGCCAGTACGCAAGAAATTGAAATAAATGCGAGAAGCCGTAGTGCGGTGCTTAGAATAGCAGAGCGGATAGCATGACTAAACAGCAAGTTATTGTGTCGGTGTTGTTTTTAGTGGTGTTTATTAACGCAATTGCGGTGATTGCGATTAAGCAGCAAAGCCGTGATTTGTATGCGTCTATTCGATTTTTACAAAAACAAAATGATGTGTTAACGATTAATTGGAGTCGTTTGCAAATTCAACACAGCACCTTAACGAATGCGGCGCATGTCGAGCAGATGGCGCGACAACAGTTAGGTATGAAGGCAGTTGGTCGCCCTCAATACGTGGTGTTGAAATGAGTAGGGCGAGCGATAGCGTAAAAGAGAGCGCCAACCAGCATTATGTCGCACGTCACATATTTGTGTTGGTGGTGATTGTGTTTATGTTCTCAGCACTGGTTGCGCGAGCGGCTTATCTGCAAGCTTATGAGCAGTCATTTCTAGTGTCTCAAGGTGATCAGCGTCAAATACGTGAAATCAAAACACTCAGTCAGCGTGGGTCGATAATTGATCGTAATGGCGAGGTCTTGGCGGTTAGCACACCTGTTGATTCTGTTTGGGTTATTCCAAAGCAGATTATGGCAGAGCCAAACCAAGTGGCGCTTATCGCAAAGCGACTCAAGTTAAATGAAGCTAAGTTGATGCATAAATTGCAGCGAAGAGCCTCCTCTCAATTTGTTTACTTAAAAAGGCATTTAGAGCCAGAAGCAGCAAAAGCCAGTATTAAAGGCATTAATGGGGCTTATCTACTGCGCGAATATAATCGCTTTTATCCAGATGCTGAGGTTGTGGGGCATGTAACAGGCTTTACCGATATTGATGATAAAGGGCAGGAAGGTTTGGAGTACTTATTTGATGACTGGATGCAAT
>CAZORZ010000023.1:3014-10062 GCA_964582255.1 uncultured Gammaproteobacteria bacterium
AAAAGGCAGTCGTGTGGTGGTGCAAAATCGCATGGGTGAGGTGATCGAAGAAGTTAAGAGTTTGGAGCTGGCCGTTCCTGGTAAGTCATTGCAAATCAGTGTAGACATGCGTTTGCAATATTTGGCTTACCGCAGTTTGAAATCGGCAGTGCAAAAGCATAAAGCCATATCAGGTAGCGCTATGTTGGTTAAGGTTGATACAGGTGAGATTTTAGCCATGGTGAATCAGCCATCATATAACCCGAATGACCGTAGCAGCATGAAACCAGCACATATGCGTAATCGAGCGATTACCGATATGTTTGAACCTGGCTCAACAATGAAGCCATTTGTCATGGCTGCGGCATTAGATAATAAGGTGTTTCATAGTGATAGCTGGATAAATACAGCACCAGGTTGGATGTCGGTAAAAGGCAATGCGATTAAGGATTTTAAAAATTATGGGCGCTTAGACATGACAGGCGTGCTACGCAAATCAAGCAATGTCGGTGCGGCTAAAATAGCCATGGCATTAGAATCAGAGAAATTGTGGAAAGCCTATAAAGATTATGGTTTTGGTGATTTGACAGGTGTTGAATATCCCGGTGAGGCCAATGGTTATTTGTCACATTACAATGGTTGGAGTCAATTTAGTTTGGCGACTAAGGCTTATGGTTATGGCATGTCATCCAGTGTTGCTCAGTTAGCTAGAGCTTATTTAGTGCTAGCGAATGATGGGAAAATACTGGATTTAAGTCTATTGAAAATAGATGAAAAGCCTCAGGGTAAACAAGTGATGAAGGTGAGTACGGCAAAAGACGTGCGTAAAATGCTTGAGTCGGTTGTTGGGCTTGGTGGCACAGCTAAGCAGGCGGCTATTACAGGTTATAAGGTAGCTGGTAAAACAGGAACCGTTAAAAAGAGCCAGCGTGGCGGTTATACCGATGATCGTTATATTGCAGTGTTTGCTGGTATGGCTCCAGCAAGTGATCCTGAGTTAGTGTTAATTGTGGCCATAAATGAGCCTACAAATGGCGTGTATTACGGTGGTGCGGTAGCGGCGCCAGTATTTGCAGAAATTATGGATAATGCGTTAAGAGTGCTAAACATAGCGCCTGACGATATTGATATGCGTCAATCGTCAATGAATAAAGCAGAGTTGGGTTCATGATGAGCGCGGCAAACATGGGGTCACAGAGATTGTTGTCTGACGTGTTAGTTGGCTTCAATGTGAACGCTGACATTCCTAATATTGTGTTGCAAAACATAGGTACTGATAGTCAAAAAATAACCACAGGCGATGTGTTTTTAGCAACAAAAGGGGTGGCTCGTCACGGCATTGATTTTGCGTTGAATGCAAATCAACGACAAGCCAGTGCGGTTATTTATGACAGTTGTGATGATTATGCGATAGAGCGCTTAGTGCTGTTGGCAAAACAAATGACAGTGCCATTATTGGGTGTTGAAGGCTTAAATCAGCAGTATGGTGACATCATAAGCCGCTGTTACGGTGAGCCGAGCAAACAATTAAAGTTGATCGGTGTAACCGGCACAGATGGTAAGACAAGTGTGACTCATTTATTAACTCAGGCATTGTCTAAGCTTGAAAATAAAGTTGGAAGTATTGGTACGCTAGGCGTTGGTATTGCTAACGATTTAATCAACACAGGTTTGACAACACCTAGTGCAGATACCGTTCAGCAGGCTTTAGCTGATTTTGCAGAGAAGCAATGTGATGTTGTGGTGATGGAGGTGTCCTCGCATGCCTTGGATCAATATCGCGTCGTAGGCTGTGAATTTGATATCGCGTTGCTGACAAACTTGGGTTCAGATCATTTAGATTATCATCAAGACCTAACGCATTATGCTAATGCAAAAGAGCGTTTATTTCATTGGTCTTCAATAGCAACAAGAGTGCTAAATAGTGATGATATTTTTGGTCAAGCCTTGGCCTTAAAATTTGATAAATCAAGTGTTTTGGCTTATTCCGCCAGCCAAGATAAAACCAATGCAGATGTTGTTTTAAAATCAGTTGAGCCGCTTAAGTTAGGCCAGCGGTTAGCAGTTAAAACGCCAAAAGGTTTGCTTTATATTGAAACACAGTTAATTGGTGACTTTAATATAGAGAATCTGTTAGCTGTTGTCTCTGTCTTGATAGCGCTAGATTATAAAGTTGAGCAAATAGCTCAAGCGTGTCATTTATTAAAACCTATTCCCGGCCGTATGGAGCTATTAAGTTGTGGTGTTAAAAAACAGGTTATTGTTGATTTCGCTCATACGGCTCAAGCATTAAAAGCCAGTTTACAGGCGGCAAAAAAGCAAACTACAGGTCAGCTTTGGTGTGTATTTGGTTGTGGTGGCGATAGAGATCAATCAAAACGCGCTAAAATGGGCGTTATAGCTGAGCTATTTGCAGATAAAGTGGTGATTACTGATGATAATCCACGTTTTGAAGATGCGGCTAACATTGTCGAAGATATATTAAAGGGCTGCAAAAATATCGAGCAGCATCAGGTTATCCATGATCGTAAAACAGCAATCGAGTTTGCTATTAGCCAAGCTAAAGATGGCGACACCATTTTGATTGCTGGTAAAGGTCATGAAAGCGACCAATTAGTTCGTGGCAGTAAAATTCCTTTTAGTGATCAATACGTCGCATCACAGTTTTTGCGAGGTGATTTATGATCAGCGCAAATTGCTCAGTACTTAAATTATTGTTTCACAGTAATGAAAACATTGAAAATGACTCAATTGTTTTTAAAGGCGTGGTGACTGATACGCGTAATGAGTGCAAAGGTGCGTTGTTTATTGCTTTATCAGGTGAGAATTTTGATGGCCATGACTATGTTGATGTGGCTTATCAAAATGGAGCGGTGATTGCTTTAGTGACGCAATCTGTTGATAGTGAAATTGCTCAAATTGTGGTCGAAGATACTTTAGTGGCCTATGGTATTTTAGCTAATTATTGGCGACAACATATTAATCCAACGGTTATTGCTATTACTGGTAGCAATGGAAAAACCACCGTAAAAGAAATGTTAGCAAGTATCTTAAGCCTAGAAAATCAAGTGTTGGCAACGATTGGTAACTTTAATAATGAAGTTGGTGTGCCGCAAACACTGTGTGAATTAACTCCAGATGACACAATAGCTATTATCGAAATGGGTGCTAATCATGCTGAAGAAATAAAGCGTTTAAGTGCTATTGCAGAGCCAAATGTAGTCTTTGTGAATAATGCCTCAGCAACTCATGTTGAAGGCTTTGGTTCTTTAGAAGGTGTACGAAAGGCGAAAGGCGAGTTGTATCGTTATGCTCAAGAAGGAGCAATTGCATTGATTAATGCGGATGATGCGGCGGCAGAGTTTTGGCAAAAAAGTTCTGCTACAAAAAATATCGTCATGATTTCGTGCAACAATAAAAGCGCTGATATCTCAGGGTTTTCTGACACTGATACGCTACATGTGCAAACAGCTAATGAGCAGTTTGCAATAAACCTTAAGGTAAAGGGTGGGCATAATCACAGTAATGCCTTAGCCGCGGCAAGCTTAGCGTTGGCAGTCAATTGCACGACAGATTCTATTATTAAGGGGCTGTCACAATTTGAAGGCTTTAAAGGCCGATTACAATTTATGGCAGGCATCAATAACAGCACGATAATTGATGACTCGTATAATGCCAACCCCACATCATTTAAAGCAGGTATTGATGTTTTATGTCAGTTGCCGGGTAAAGCTTGGTTAGCTATGGGCGACATGAGCGAGTTAGGTGAAAACGCGCAACAAGAGCATGACAATGTGGTTGATTTTGCAAAACATGCAGGGGTTGATGCTTTATTTACTAAAGGAGAAATGAGTAATAAAGCGGCACGTATGATGCAAAAAGCCAGTAGTTATGAAAGCTTCGAGGTGATGAGTCTAGCCATTAAAGATAAGTTAGATGGTAATGTAAACTTGCTCGTTAAGGGTTCGCGTAGCGCGAATATGGATGAACTGGTTAATTTATTATCACGTGGTGAGCGTTAATGTTATACGCACTCGCTGAATATTTATCGCAGTTTAATAGCGGTTTCAATGTGTTTGGTTATCTCACGTTGCGCAGTATCTTAGGTGCTCTAACGGCCTTAGCAATCTCATTGATTGTAGGTCCGAGCATGATTCGGAAATTAAAGCGTTTAAAAATTGGTCAAGTGGTGCGTGATGATGGTCCTGAAAGCCATTTTAGCAAAGCTGGCACACCAACCATGGGTGGCGCTCTGATTTTAACCGCAATATTAGCTTCAACTTTGCTTTGGGGTGATTTAAGTTCTAAATATATCTGGTTATTGATTTTTGTCATAGTTGGTTTTGGCATTATTGGTTGGGTCGACGACTATAAAAAGATTGCATTAGGCAATTCAAAAGGTTTGGCATCACGCGATAAGTATTTATGGCAATCCATTGTTGGTTTTATAGCGGTTGCGTATCTGTATTACACCGCCACAACACCTGCTGAAACGCAGTTAATCATTCCTTTTTTTAAGAGTGTCATCATTGATATGGGGCTGTTCTATCTAGTGTTTGGTTATTTTGTGATTGTTGGTACCAGTAATGCAGTGAACTTAACCGATGGTTTAGATGGCTTGGCGATATTACCAACGGTTTTAGTGGCAGGTGCTTTGGGTGTGTTTGCCTATTTAACAGGACATGTTTACTTCTCTGATTATTTGAATATTCCCTATATCTCAGGTGCAGGCGAAATTGTGGTTTTTTGCGGCGCTATTGTTGGTGCTGGTTTAGGATTTTTATGGTTTAACGCCTATCCCGCTCAAGTGTTTATGGGTGATGTAGGCGCTTTGGCCTTAGGTGCTGCTTTAGGCTTAATTGCTATTATCGTTCGACAAGAACTGGTGCTACTTATCATGGGTGGCATTTTTGTGATGGAGACAGTGTCTGTCATTATTCAGGTGGCTTCCTATAAATTAACGGGTCGACGTGTTTTTCGCATGGCGCCGATCCATCATCATTTTGAGCTTAAAGGTTGGCCAGAGCCAAGAATAATTGTACGTTTTTGGATTATTACCGTTGTTTTAGTGTTGATTGGCTTAGCCACATTAAAGGTTAGATAGTGATGGCTAACACACAAAAAACACCGTTAAACGAAAAATATCTTGTCATTGGCTTAGGTCAGTCAGGGATTTCTGTGGCTCAGTTTTTTGCTCAAAAAGAGATTGAGTTCGATGTGCAAGATGATCGAAAATCACCACCTTGCCTTGATCTGTTTAAGCAATTAAAGGTTGAAGCATCCTTTATTAATGAAGCGTTAAGCCTAGAGTTGATGCAAAAATATGAAGGTGTCGTTGTTAGCCCTGGGGTGTCTGTGCAGAGCAATATGTTTGCCAACCTCAGAAAAGGTGAAGCAGATATTATTGGCGACATTGAATTGTTCGCACGATATAACGAAAAACCAGTGATCGCGATTACGGGCTCAAATGGTAAAACCACCGTTACAGCAATGATGGGTGAAGTGCTTAAGGCTTGCGGTATTCAGGTAGGTGTTGGCGGCAATATCGGTCATGCAGCACTGGGATTGTTAAGCGAAGACAATGATTTTAATGTGCTTGAGCTCTCAAGCTTTCAATTAGAAACAACAGCAAGTTTAGCACCAACAGTATCGGTTGTGCTTAATGTGTCTGAAGATCATATGGATCGTTATGATAATTTTGAAAGTTATCAAAGTGCCAAGCTCAGTATTCATAATAACAGTGGTTTAGTGATATTTAATCGCGATGATGAAAGCACCTTTTATGACACAGAAGAGTTTCTAACCTTTGGTTTGTCTGAGCCGGATCATGAAGATGATTTTGGCATCATGAACATTAATGGCACCACTTGGTTATGCAAAGGTCAAACTGAGTTGATTGATTGCAACGATCTTGGCGTTAAGGGAAAGCATAATTGGGCAAATTGTTTGGCAGTGCTTGCAATAGCCGATGTGTTGGATCTTTCTTTGGTAAAAACCATTGATGCTTTAGTGGCTTTTAAAGGCATAAACCATCGTTATGAATGCGTCGACAACAGACATGAAATCGTTTGGATCAATGATTCAAAAGCGACTAATCCAGGGGCGACTTTAGCGGCTATTGATGATGCCGAAAGTAATATTATTTTGATCGTGGGTGGTCAATCAAAACAGGCTGATTTATCCGTGCTTAATGCGGCGGTTAAGCAACATGTGGGCGCAGCCATAGTCATGGGCGAAGATGCAGATTTGTTTCTCGCTCAGTGGAAAGGGTTAACGCAGTTGCATTCAGTTGATTCTATGCAACAAGCGGTAGAAAAAGCCAAAGATTTAGCTCAAATAAATGATTGTGTCTTATTGTCTCCAGCCTGTGCCAGTTTTGATATGTATTCAGGCTATGAAGCTCGTGGTGATGACTTTAAGCATTGGGTCAGGCTGGTGAATGCGTGATGAATAAAATAAATCAGCAGAAAAGCAATATTTTTGATCTATTTAAACAATTAGATCAAACGATCATTATTATTTTTTTATTGCTCACCACCTTGGGCATTGTGATGGTGACTTCTGCTTCTATTGGTATGGCAGAAAAAAATATAGGCAATGCTTTTTATTATGGCGAGCGTCAATTATTACGGGTTTTGATGGGCGTAGTGATGATTTATATTGCGTGCAAAATTCCAACTAAAGTGTGGGAAGAAAATAGCATGATACTGATGTTGATCGCGCTATTTTTATTAGCCATCGTTCTAGTTCCTGGCGTAGGGCACACGGTGAATGGCAGCACACGTTGGATAAATTTTGGCTTATTCACCGTGCAAGTATCTGAAATATCACGTTTATTTTTAATCATGTATCTCAGTAGCTACTTAACACGTCGAAGTAATGAAGTGAAAACGCTAACCATGGGCTTTATCAAGCCAATGATTATTATGGGCGTTGCCAGTGGATTATTGTTATTAGAACCAGACTTTGGAGCGACAACTGTATTGTTAATTGCAGGGCTTGGGTTGATTTTTCTAGGCGGTGTGCGTTTTGGCCAATTTACAATATTTGTTATTGGTACAGCCGCTAT